>VBFF01000088.1:651-21530 GCA_005889285.1 Chloroflexota bacterium | reverse complement strand
CGCCGGCAACAGGCGGATCCGCAAGGCATTGCCACCTTCGTCAAGTCCGACCTGCCGCTTGGCCGCTTCGGTAGCCCGGAAGAAGTCGCAGCGGTCGTGGCGTTCCTCGCCTCCGATCGGGCGAGCCTGGTGACCGGCGCCTGCTGGACGGTCGACGGCGGCCAATCCCGCAGCAATATCTAAGCCGGCCCCTTCCCTCCCCCGCGTGCGGGGGAGGGTCAGGGTGGGGGTGTCTTACGCCCGGCGGGGCCTACCGATCCAGAGCGCCGCGGCGAGCACGATGCCGAGGACCAGTAAGGTCATCGCGGTGCCCATGGGGGCGGTCGGTGCGTCGAGCGGACGGTTCGCCGGCGTCCCGTCGACGATGGCCATCGGCTTGGTACCAAAGGGCGCCACCTTGACGATGCCCATCGGCGTCACACTCATGTCGTACGTCACCTTGTCGTCGGGCGCACTCAGCGTCAGGTAGGTCAGCCAGCTGTCGCGCCGGACCCAGCTCATGTTCTTGTCGCTCGACAGGTCCTTGTACAGGCTATCTGTCATCTTTTCCTGGAACTCGAGGCTGAAACCCTCGGCGCCCTGTACGCTGCTCCCCACGCCGGAGACCCCGAGCAACGCGCGCCATTCGCTGGTGTTGACCGGCTTGTCCGACAGCAAGTAGAGGTCGGCCTGCACCTGGGCTCCGGCGGCGAGCACTTCGAATGGGATCCAGGGGTGCGGGAGCTTCATCGTGATCAGCACCGGCGCGCCGTCGCCGAAGATCAGGCGCTGCTTGGCGGCGCGATCGGCGTTGTACTTGGCCGCCATGAAGATCGGGCTGCCCTTGGCGTACTGGACGATGTGGTTGTGGGTCTCGCCGTCGATGGCGAAGCCATTTTCCGCGGCCCAGTCGAGGACGGCCTGGCCGCTGCCACTCAGCACGGTGATGTCCAGCGCGCGGACCTGGACCTGCTGCAGCACGACAGCCGAGCTCGTTGGTGTCGCTCTCCCGGCGAAGGCGAGGTCGAGGATCAGGGGCTGCGGATGCGTTTCGCGGAAGAGGCGCTGGAGCGTCCACCCTCCACCCTCTTCGACTTTGTCGGGGACGGCCGGCAGCGGAACGATCCAGCCAAAGCTCGACGCCTCGCCGTTGTAGCTAAAGCTGGTCAGGTAGCGCTCGACGCCGTCATGCCAGGCGACCAGCGTGGTCGCCTTTTCGAGCCGGATCGCGCCGTTGGGGGCGATCAGGCCACCGCAGGCGGCCGCCGGGAGCGCCTGTGTGAGGAAGACCGCCAGGGTCGCCGCCGCCGCCGGGACGAGCTTGTTAACCATGAGGAACCTCCTGTTCCGTCGTACGCGTCATTACTCAGACGCCGACGGCCCAGGAAAGTTCCCCGGAGCTTCTAGTGCGTGGCAGCCCCCGTTCGTTCGAAGGCGTTGACGGGCTTCATGATCTGGACTTTGATCGGCGCCGCTTCCTTGGCAAACGTCTCTCCGTCCGACGCCACGCCCACGACGAATCCGTAATGGTTGGGCACGGCGAGCTGCGGCTTGATCTTTTTCACCACGCCGGCCGCCTCGGAGGCATTCATCACGTAGGGGTCGCCCCCGACGCAGATCAGCGCAACGTCCGTCTTGACCTGCTCGATGTCGGGATTCGGATCCCCGTCACCTGAGAACCAGTAGCGATGGCCGTCCAGGCTGAGGATGTAGCCGACCCAGTTGTTGCTCTTCGGATGGGCCTGGAGCCGCTGCGGAGCCGTGTTGTACGCGCGGACCGTCTGGAACGTGATCCCGGCGACGTCCAGCGACTCGCCCGGCTTGATCGCCTTGACGTTGCCCGTCAGCTTGTCGGCGACGTCGCGAGGCGCCACGAACTGCGTCGTCTTCTTGCGAATCTTCTCGATATCCGTGGGTTCGAAGTGATCGGCGTGCGCGTGCGTGATGAAGACCACGTCCGCGGGCTCCTCCTGGGCTCTCAGCCCCCAGGGGTCGATGTACACCGTGATCCCCTCGCCCTTCCACTTGTAGGCGGATTGCTTGTACCAGGTGAACTTCTCGAGCATGGATGCCTCCTAGTAGGGAGCTGCGGACGCCTGCCTGAGCTTCTAGGTTACCGCGTCAGGCGCCGAAGACCTGGACGACCAGCTGGCGGTCACGCGGGCGGTCCAGCTCCAGGAGGAAGATGCGCTGCCAGCGACCCAGGTCGGGACGGCCGTCGGCGACCGGGATGTTCTCGCTCGCGCCGATCAGCAGGTGCTGGCAGTGCGAATGGCCGTTGGCGCACTCTTCGGGGTCCATCTCCCCGGTGCGCCGGCTGAGATCGTTGTGTTCGTAGGTGCCGGTCGTGGCCGAGAGGCGCTCCAGCAGCGCCCCCATGTCCTTGAGGAGCAGCGGCTCGTTTTCGTTGAGAACTACGGCCGCCGTCGTGTGCTTGGAGAAGACCGAGACCCATCCCTGCGAGACCCGGGAACGCTGCACGACAGCGGCGACCTGCTCCGTCACGTCGACGAACTCGCGGGCCGCGGTGGTGCGAATGGCGAGCGTCTCCGCCCAGATCGTCAGACCTCCGATGCGTCGGACTCGCGCGCCCGCGTGATCCTCGGGATCGTCGAGCAGGCGGAAGGCGGGATTGGCGGCGTTACCCACGAATCGATGCTGCGCTTGTAACGTTACGTGCGTCGTTACAGGTGGCGGCCGTCGTTACCTGGGGAGGCGCCGGCCGTTACCGCCTCGTCGCGCGGACCTTGTCGAAGCAGTCGCTGCAATAGACGGGGCGGCCCATGGTGGGCGTGAAGGGGACCTGGGCGGGCTTGCCGCATTCAGCGCAGACGACCTCGTGGAGCTCCTTGGCGCGACCGGTGCCCCGCACGTTGCGGTTGATCGACCGGCAGTCGGGACAGCGGGACGGCTCGTGCTGGAACCCCTTCGCGGCATAGAACTGCTGCTCACCGACGGTGAAGACGAAGTTGAGACCACAGTCACGGCACGTCAAAGTCTTGTCGCTGAAGCTCACGGCGAATCTCCTTTGTTTTGTCTTTGGATCTCAGAGGTTTCGCCGGAGCGATCCGTAGCCTTCGACCCAACTTTCCCGGGCGCGATTATAGCAAGCGCCAAGGCGCTTTTGGCGATGGCTTAAAGACTGATCTGCCCGATCGGGCGGTATTCTGCCAACCATGCCCCAGACGCTCTTCCTCATCGAGGACGAACTGCTGTTCGCGCAGCGCCTCCGCGCCGCCGCCGGCCGGCTGCAGGTCCCGGTCCAGGCGCTCAGCCCGACGCAGGCCCGCACCCATGCATGGCAGCGTGACGACGTCGTCGTCCTGCAGGCCACCCTGAGACCAGAACAGCAGCTCGAGCTGATCGATCACCTGCGCGGTCTCGAGGCCGCGCCGGTCGTGATCGCGGTCACCGGGCACCTGGAGACCGAGCTTCGTCAGCGGCTCAAGACCCGCGGCGTCATCCTGGCGACGCACTCCGGCATGGACCGGGTCCTCGCTCGAGCGCTCGGCGTCAGTGATGCTCGTGATGCTGCGACGCCGCATCATCCGCCGAGCTGACTGACGCCCCTTCCATCATGCGAAGCATCTCGAGCCCACCGGTTCGGAGAAATCGCCAGCCCAGCAACGCCATCACGCCCAGAAAGATCACATTCAACACGCTCGTGTAGTTCAGCGTCGGACCGGTCTGCAGCGCGATCACGGCATGGTGCGCCGGAACGATGCCGAGCAGCTTGAAGAGCAGGCCGATCAGTAGGCCGGCGAGCGCCATCGCCGCGTACGAGACACCAAGTAAATAGAGCGCCACGCGACGGCCGTAGTACTTCCGATAGATGTTCAGGATCGGAATGATGATCAGGTCGGCGAAGATGAAGGCGATCACGCCGCCGAAGCTGATGCCGCCATTCCACAACACGGCGGCGAGGGGCACGTTACCAACCGAGGGACCGATCAGCGGTCCCCAGATCTCCGAGAGCACGGGATGATTCGTCAGAAAGAATGCCTGCCAGAAGGACGACGGCACCCAGACCGCGAGCGCCCCCGCGATCAGCAGGCCCAGCCCGATATCGGTCCACACCGACGTCACGTCCGACCAGAAGTTGTGGCTGATCGCGGTGAAGGCGCGACCGCTGAAGAGGCGGCGCAGAAAAGGCCCCTCGGTGATCGCCATGTCCATCGCGGCGTGACCTTCCATACGTCCCCGCAAGCCACGCTCGGCATGGTCCCGCGCCTCGTCGACGTGTTGCGGGCGCAGGGTCCATCGAAAGAGCAGCGCCAGGATCAGGATCATCAGCACGCCGCCCGCGAACTCGGCCCCGAGGAACGGCCAGCCCAGCAGGATCAGCAGGATCAGTCCGAGCTCGAAAACGAGGTTGGTCGAGGCGAACTCGAAAACCATGGCCGCGGGGAAGCTGGCGCCCTTGAGGAAGAGCGAGCGGGCGATCGCCACGGCGGCATACGAGCAGGATGACGACGCGGCCCCAAGGAGCGTGGCGATTCCCAGGCTGCGCGGAGAGTCGGACCCGAGGGTGCGGGCAACGGCGTTGCGCGAGGCCAGGGTTTGCACGATGGCAGACAGGAGAAACCCGAGCGCGAGCGGCCAGAGGACCTCCCAGAGCATGTCGAAGGCCGATGCCAGCGCGTTAACGACGGCCTGGATGATCACGATGGCAGCCTACCGCGTGGCGCTCCGCCTAGTGACGAAGCGCCGAGGACCAGCGTTCCTCGACGTGCAGGCCTCGATAGATCAAAAGTGCGCCGGCCCACGTCACGATGAAGGCGCCCACGATCACAAAGCCCATGACGCCGAGGTCCATCCCACCGATCGCGTCCCACACACTTCCGCGAAGGTGCAGCTGCTGGATGAGCAGCTGGCTCAACTCGAACAGGCCGACGAAGAGCGCGACAAAGACCGAGAGCGCGGTGACCGTCAGGTTGTAGAAAACCTTCCGCACCGGGTTCGAGAACGCCCACGAATACGCCTGCGACATGAAGGCGCCGTCGGCAGTGTCCATCAACGACATACCGGCGGCGAAGATCAGCGGCAGCGAGATCAGCGCGTAGATGGGGATGTGCTGAGCCGCGGCCCCGGCGGAGATGGCCAGGAAAGAGATCTCTGATGCCGTATCGAAGCCCAGGCCGAAGAGGAAACCCACCAGGTACATCTGCCAGCTGTGCGTGATGAGCCGGAACAGCCGGCCAAAGAGCCGAGTCAGCAAGCCACCGGCGACGAGTTCGTGCTCGAGCGCATCCCGGTCGTACTCGCCCGCTCTCATCCGGCGGAACAGCTTGAGGATGTCCAGCAGGATGATCAGGTTCACGATCCCGATCAACAGCAGAAAGACACCGGAGACGCCCGTGCCGATCAGTCCGCCCACGCTCTTCAGCTGGCCGTTGGCGCTGATCACGTTGCTGACTACGAACTGGGTGGCAAAGCCGAGCGCCACCGCGATCAGGAACACGACCGTCGAATGGCCAAGCGAGAAGAAGAATCCAACGCCCAGGGGCTTCTTCCCCTCCTGGAGCAGCTTGCGGGTGGTGTTGTCGATGGCCGAGATGTGGTCCGCGTCGAACGCATGCCGCAGGCCAAACGCGTAGGCGAGACCGCCGAGTCCGAGCATGACCGGATACCTCGGGGCGACCAGCAGCAGCATCATCCCCCAGCCAATGACATGCAGCGCGGCGACACTGCCGCCAGCTTCGCACCGCCGCCAATGCCGTCGCCATCCGAACACCGATTCTATCTTATTGCGAATCGTTCTCAATAGCGAACGCGTTACGGCTCGGTAACGTGCAGCCGCGTCATTCGCCGCCGTCGATTGGAAGCACTTCCCCGTTGATGTACGAGGCCGCATCCGAGACCAGGAAGGCGATGACCGACGCGACCTCGTCAGCGGTCGCGAAACGGCCGGACGGATTGCGCTCGAGAGCACGACGAGCGATCTCCTCGTTTCCCCAAAGCGCGGCTGCGAATTCCGTCTTCACGATGCTCGGGGCAACGGCGTTGACTCGGATGCCGACAGGTCCGAGCTCGGTGGCAAGCTGCCGGCTCAACATGATGAGCCCAGCCTTGGTCACCCCGTAGGGGCCCAGCCCAAACTCCGGACGCAGTCCGGCGATGCTGGCCACGTTCACGATGGCGCCTCCGTGCGCCCGCATCCAGGCGTCGACGACCAATTTGGTCAGCACCAACGGCCCTCGCAGGTTGACCTCGAACGTCTTATCCCAGGCACTGAGCTCGACGTCGAGTATCGGGCCGAAGTGCGGATTGGTCCCGGCGTTGTTCACCAGGATGTCGACGCGACCGAAACGCTCCATCACCTGCTTGACCAGTCCCGCTGAATCCTCAGGCCTGCCCACGTGGGCGGCGATTGGCATGACACTGCCGGCATGGCGCGCATTGATCCGATCCGCGGCCGCCTGGAGGCCCTCGGGTTTCCTGCTGGAAATGACGACCCTGGCACCCTGGTCCGCCAGCGCAGCGGCGGTCGCCTCGCCAATGCCACGGCTTCCGCCTGTCACGATCGCGACGCGATCCGTCAGGTCGAAATCCGGCATTGCCAGATACTATCCGTTGAGATGGACTTCGATCACTCGGCGAGGGTGAAGGCGCTCCAGAAAAAACTCGACGACTTCATGGCCGAATTCATCTACCCGAACGAGCCAACCTATCGACACCAGACGACAACCGAAGACCGCTGGAGGCCGCCCCCGATCGTCGACGAACTGAAGTCGAAGGCCCGGTCGGCAGGGCTGTGGAACCTCTTCCTTCCCGAGTCCGACCTGGGCGCCGGGCTCACCAACCTGGAGTACGCGCCGCTTTGCGAAATCATGGGCCGCGTCCCATGGGCCCCGGAGGTCTTCAACTGCTCAGCCCCCGACACCGGGAACATGGAGATCCTCGACCGCTTCGGGACGCCAGAGCAGAAAGATCGATGGCTGCGTCCGCTTCTGAATGGCGAGATCCGCTCCGGTTTCGCGATGACCGAGCCTGATGTCGCGTCCTCGGACGCGACCAACATCAAGAGCCGCATCATTCGCGAGGGCGACGATCTCGTGATCAATGGCCGGAAGTGGTGGACATCGGGGGCGATGGACCCACGCTGCCAGCTCCTCATCTTCATGGGCAAGACGGACCCAGAGAATTCCGATCGTCATCGTCAGCAGTCGATGGTTCTGGTGCCCCGCGGCACGCCTGGAGTCAAGATCGTGCGGCCGTTACCCGTTTTTGGCTTTGATGACGCGCCCCACGGTCACGCCGAGGTTGACTTTGCCAACGTCCGGGTGCCGGCCTCCAACATCCTGCTCGGCGAAGGCCGCGGCTTCGAAATCGCCCAGGCTCGCCTGGGCCCCGGCCGAATTCACCATTGCATGCGACTCATCGGGGTAGCGGAGGTGGCCCTCGAGCTCATGTGCAAACGGGTCTCGAGCCGGGTGGCCTTTGGCAAGCCGCTCGCCCAGCAGTCGGTCTGGCTCGAACGCATCGCGCAGTCGCGCATCTTGATCGACGAGGCTCGACTGCTGACCCTGAATGCGGCATACAAGATGGATACGGCCGGCAACAAGGCGGCGCGGTCCGAGATCGCCATGATCAAAGTGGCGGCCCCGAACATGCTCTGCACCGTTCTCGATTGGGCGATCCAGGCGCATGGCGCGGCGGGCGTCTCTGACGATTTTCCGCTCGCGCATGCCTATGCCTACGCGCGCACGGTCAGGATCGTCGATGGGCCCGACGAAGTCCATCTCAACCAGCTCGGTCGGCTCGAGCTTGGCAAGTACTGACGACATCGTCGGGGCGATGCGGTCGCTCCAACACGCGTACTTGATTGGCGTGGAGGGCGTCACCGAGATCTGGCTCGTTCGGCACGCCGATGTCTACGACGATTTCGAGGAGGTTTCCGATCCACCGCTGAGCCCCCTGGGCCGTCAGCAGGCGGAACGGTTGGCGCACCGGCTGAAATCGCTTGAGATCGACGCCGTCTATTGCAGTCCACATCGTCGCGCGCTGCAGACCGCCGCAGCGTTCAGCGACCGGATCGAGACCGATCCCAGGTTGGCCGAGGCCCGCGCGGGCTATGTGGCCGGCAAGGTCGAACTCCAGGAAAGTCCCGCTGCTGTGATCCAGCGGATGCAGGACGCCGTCGACGCGGCGATGGCCGCGCATCCGGGGGGGCGCATCGTGATGGTCACCCATGGGATCGCCATCCTGACCTACCTCTGCGACATCCTTCGGCTCACCCCGGGAACGTTGCGGCTCTTTCCCGATTTCACGAGCATCAGCGTAGTGCGTGTCAAGGGCGACCGTCGCATGGCGGGTTCGCTGTGCGATACCGCCCACCTGGAAGCGGTTCGATGACCGAAGCCGAAGAACGCATTCGAAACGACCTTGCCGCCCAGATCAAGGAGCCAGTCCGCGACCTTCGCCCAATCCCCGAGGGCCACTCGGGCTTCTCCTACTGGGTCGAGCTCGAGGGCCGTCGCGGCGTCCTGCGCCTTCCTCCGCCGGGCGCTCGCATCGCCGGGCCGGCGGACATTCCGCGTCAGGCCCGGATCATGGCCGCGCTGTACGAGCAGGGCTTGCCGGTACCCGCCGTGGTGGCGACCTCGCAAGACCCGGTCGTCGACGGAAGGCCTTTCGTCCTGATGGAAGCGATCCGTGGGGAGCGTGTCGAGCAGGCGATCGACGCTGGCAGCGATCCGCTCCAGCTTGCCTCCTCGGCGGTGGATGTGCTGCGCCGGTTCCAGGCCGTGCCGTGCTCGGACACCGGCATCGGGAGTGAAGAGCCGATGCCGCTCGAGGGCGAGGTCTCGCGCTGGACGTGGCTCATGGAGCGCGCTCCCTCGGAGCTCACCGGACAGGCACCGCGGCTCGCCCAGCGTCTGCTCGAGTGGCAACCCGGCCCCACGCCTCCGGTTCTCGTCCACGGGGACTACCACTTCGGCAACATGCTCTTCGACAGCGGACGCGTGGCGGCCGTCGTCGACTGGGAGATTGCGCAGCTCGGCCAGCCGCTCCTCGACCTGTGCTGCATCAGCCTCTCGCACGTCTCGGCCGAGGCGGTGCGGGAGATGTACGGCGCCGACCCGGACGACTATCGCTGGTACCGGGCACTGACCTATTACAAGTACGCCGCGATCTTCGGCTACAACCTGATGCTGCACCGACGCGGCAAGCGTCCCGACCCCAGCTACGAACAACGAACGGACACCATTCTGGGATTCATCGACCAGGGCGTCCGCGTCCTCGGCTAGCGGTGGAAATTCGGGACCGCGTCGTGGTCGTGACCGGAGGCGGCGGCGGCATCGGCGGCGCCCTGTGCCGGCGCTTTGCGGCCGATGGCGCGAAGCACGTCGTCGTCTCCGACATCGACCCCCGTGCAGCCGAGACGGTCGCTACCGAGATCGGCGGCACGGCCGTTGCCACCGATGTAACGGTCGAATCGGATGTTGCTCGTCTGGTTCGTGGGACGCTGGAGGCCCACGGCCGAATCGACATCTACTGTTCCAACGAGAGCTGGGACGTGCACGTCATGGCCCACGTCTACGCCGCGCGGGCCCTGCTCCCTGGGATGCTGGCGCGAGGCGAAGGCTATCTCGTGGGCACCATCTCGGCCGCTGCGCTGCTCAACCACATCCTCGCGGCGCCCTACGCCGTGACGAAAGCGGCCGGACTCTCCTTCTTCGAATGGATGGCGATTACCTACTACGACCAGGGAATCCGGGTATCCGTAGTCTGCCCTCAGGGGGTGCGGACCGCGATGCTGGCCCAGGAGGGCAAGCGCAACTTCCTGACCCGCGGCGCGCTGGATCCCCAACAGGTTGCCGAGGCCGTCGCCAACGGCATGCACGACGAGCGGTTTCTCATCCTGCCCCACGCGGCCGTGGGCGAGTTCTTCCAGCGCAAAGCCTCCGACTACGACCGCTGGTTACGTGGCATGCGCCGCTTGCGCGGTCGAATCCTCGAAGAGGGGTAAGGGCCGTCAGATCACGCCGGCGGCCCTTTCTGCGACCCTGCGTCTACGGAATGCCGTTTGCCGGAGGACTCGATGCCGAGCCGCTGTACTGGCTGATCGGGCCTGAGTCCGAGGACGTATAGACGGAACCCGCCGTCGATTGCGTCCCGTCTGCCGCGATCGTCACCACCTGCACCCCGAGGTAGCCGAGGTGGTTGCTGGACGAGAAGCCGAAGGGCGCGAGCCCCGGCCCTCCGGTCAGCTTGGTGGTCTCGAGCGCCTTCACGAAGCTGGCTCGCGTCGGATTGCGGCCCGCCGCCTTGATCGCCTGCACCAGGGTGTACGCCTGCGCCATACCGTAGAGGACGTTGCCATCCCAGGGGAGCGTCGATACGTACGTGTCGTGAATCCCCTTGAACAGGCTGATCCACTTATTCGAGCTGTCGCCGGTCAGCGGGAGGTACGCGTCGGTGACCATGCCGCCAAGCAACTGGACTCCGGCCGCACCCTTCGAGAAGCTCTTTAGCAGGCCGGTCAAGGTGGTGACGTCCGAGCCAACATTGCTCACCACCCAGATCGGGTGATAGCCGACCTTGGCCGCGCCTAGCAGCGCCAGCGCGGTGAACGCGGGAATCGAAAAGGAGACGACGACCTGCGCGCCGGACGCTTGCAGGGCGGCGATTTGCGGCCCGACGTTCGTGTTGGTCGGGACATAGTTCTGCCGGCTCGCGTCCGGGACTGTCGACGCGCCCAGCTGCGCATCGAGGCCTTTGACGCCGTCGAGGCCGAACTCATCGTTCTGGAAGAAATACCCGACCTTCTTGCCGCCGAGATTCTGGTTGATGTACTGGCCGAGGATCTTGCCCTCGATCGTGTAGTCCGGCTGCCAGCCGAACGTGTAGGGATGATTGGAGACATCATTCCAGCAGTTGCAGCCGCTGGAGACGAACAGATCAGGCACTTTTTGGGAGTTGATGTAATCGACGACCGCCAGATGCGTCGGCGTTCCCAGCGCACTGAACAAGGCGAAGACCTTGTCGTCAAGGATCAGCTTGCGGGTGAGGCTGGCGGTCATGGTCGGGTTGTACGTGTCGTCGTAGTAGGTGTAGGTGATCTGGCGCCCGAAGATTCCACCATGGGCGTTCACGTACTTAAAGTATGCGTTCGAGCTTGCAGAGATCTCCGAATAGCCAGGCGCCGCCCGCCCGGTCAAAGGTTGCGTGCTCCCAATCGTGATCGTGGTCGCCGTGATGCCCGGCGCCGACGCGGTATTGGTGCCGGAGTCAGTGGAGCTGGTTGAATTGCCGCAGGCCGCGAGCAACCCCGCGACACAAATGATCGCGATTCCTCTAATCCGCAGCGCGTTGCCGCCCATCACACTTTTCAATCGAACCTCCTTCCTTTATGCGGGTTCCTTTACCCCGGCGACTAGGTACCTGGCGCGGGATCGTCCCAATCCACCACCCCCTTTTGCCCACCCCTTGGGGGGTACTCCCAGCGAGCTCGGCCGATGGCGAGAATCCTCCGTAATGCCCCCTGGATGCCGTGCGGCGCCACGAGCATGGCGATCACAAGGATGCCGCCATAAATCGCGAGCGGCAGATTGTCGGCGACAGCGCTCGGAAGGTGCACCGTGCTCGCCATGCCACTGGTGAGCAACGGGACGAAGACCAGCACGATGGAGCCCCACACGGCGCCGGCCAGGCTGCCCAACCCGCCGATGACGATGGCGGTGATCAATTGCAGCGAGAGGCCGAGGCTGAATCCCGCTGGCGACGTGATGCCCGACCAGTAGGCGAAAAGCGCACCGGCCAGGCCCGCACATGCCGCGCTGATCACGAAGGCCAGCACCTGTGTGCGAGCGACATCGATTCCGGCGAGCGCGGCGGCCGCTTCATTGTCGCGCACGGCCTTGAAGGCGCGGCCGGGAGCACTGCGCAGCAGGTTGGCCAGCAGCAACATCGTCACCACGGCGGCGGCGAGTGCGATCCACGCCAGCCAGCGCTCCGGCGGAAAGTCGGCTCCCAGCCAGTCGGGGGGCGCGGATGGCGGCACGGTCAGCCCGGACTCGCCGCCGAAGATGCTCTTGTAGCGGGTCGCCACCTGCGGAAGCGCAACCGCCAGGGTAAGCGTTGCACCCGCAAGGTAGGGACCGCGCAGACGGGCCGCGGCATACCCGAACGCGATGCCGATGACCCCGGCACTCAGCACCGAGATCAGCAGGACCACGATGACCGGCAGCTGACGATGATCCTTCAACAGCAATGAGGCGGTGTACGCACCGATGGCCATCAACGCGCCATGACCCAGCGACAGCTGCCCGTTCAGCCCCGTAAGCAGGGTGAGCCCGGCAGCCGCGACGGCGAAGATGGCGACCGCGGTCAGGTTGTAGTCGTCGTAGGCCCCGATCTGGGCGCTGAGCAACAGCAGCACGGCGGCGGCTCCCAGCGCAATCAGCAGATGACGACGCAGCGTGGGGGCGACCAGTCGATCGACGCGCGAACGGACGGCCACCATCTCAGACCTGCCGGAGCCGTTGCAATGAGAAGAGGCCTCGCGGCCTCACCATCAGCACCGCGATGAGGATGACCAGGGCCCCAACGGTTTCCAGGTCCGAGCCAAAATAGCCACCGACGTAACTGAGGGCGAATCCCATGAGAAGCCCACCGACGACGGCGCCCACGGCGCTGTCGAGTCCCCCGATGACAGCCCCGGTGAAACCGAAGACCAGCACGTCATCCATGAACGTGGGATAGAGCAGCAAGGAGGGCGCAATCAACACGCCGGCGAGCGCCCCGACCAGCGACGCCAACGCCCATCCCAGGGTGAGCATTCGTCCGACCCGGATCCCGAGCAGTCCTGAGACTTCGGGGTTGAAGGCCGAGGCGCGCATCCGCAGGCCCAGGTTGGTTTTTTGGAAGAGCAGCATGAGAAGGACCATGACGGCCAGGACGGCGCCCAGCGTGAAGGCATCGAAGGGAGAGAAGGCGACCTGGGAGTTGCCCAAATGCAGGCCGACGATCGAGAAGGCCGGAGGGAAGGACCTGATCTGGCCACCGAAGGCCATCGGAGCAAGCGCCTCGAGGAAGAGAAGCAGCCCTAACGTGAGGATGACCACGTTGAGGGGAGGCGCCGACTCGACGGGGCGAACGAGGACGCGTTCGATGATCGCGCCGAGGAGCAGACCGCTCGTGATGGCAACCGCGAAGGCCACCCAGTAGGGGGCACCGTGATCGATGGCGAACAGCGCGAGGTAGGTGGTGAACATCGCCATCGCTCCCTGGGCGAAGTTGATGACCTTCGTGGCGCGCCAGATCATTACCAGCGCAAGCGCCATCGCGGCGTAGATCGCGCCCTGAGTCAGGCCGGACAGGGTCAGGACGAAAAAACGGCTCATGGCTCAAAAACCCAGGTAGGCATGTCGAAGTCGCTCCTCGCTCAAGAGGTGCTGGGCTCGGCCCCGTGCCACCACCTTCCCCAGGTGGAGCACGATGCCTTCGTCGGCCACTGACAGGGCACTCTTCGCGTTCTGTTCGATCAGCAGCACCGTCAGTCCGCGCTCAGTGACCAGCGCCCTGATGCGAGCCATGATCTGGACGAGCACGAGTCGGGCGAGCCCGAGCGACGGTTCGTCGAGGAGGAGCACGCGAGCCCGCGCCACCAGAGCGCGCCCCACGGACAGCATCTGCCGTTCGCCCCCCGAAAGGCTGAAGGCCGCCACATGCCGACGGTTGGCCAGCGGCGGAAAGAGATCGTAGGCCTCCGCCAGCGCGCTGCGCTGGCCTTTCGGATCCCTGCGCCACAGACCGCCCAGACGGAGGTTTTCGTCCACCGTGAGCTCGGCGAGCACGCCTTGGCCCTGCGGCACATGGGCGACCCCGAGCCGGGCGATCTCATCGGGAGCCAGGCGCGTGATGTCGCGACCGTCGAGGCGGACCGATCCTCCACGCGGCCGCGTCAGACCCGAGATCGTCCGAACCAGGGTCGTCTTGCCGGCTCCGTTGGCCCCGAGGACAGCCGTCATCGACCCGTCGGCCACCGTGAGGGAAACGCCATGCAGCGCGACAACGGGACCGTAGGCCACGGTGAGGTCGTTGACCTCAAGCATCGGAAGACGCCTCCGGCGTGGGGGCATCCTCGCCGAGATAGGCCGTCGCCACCTGGGGATCGTCCCGGATCTCCTTCGGTGTTCCTGCCGCGATCACACGCCCCACGTTGAGCACGATGATGCGGTCAGAAATGCGCATCACGAAATCGAGGTGGTGCTCGACGACGGCGACGCACATCCGAGTGCGGAGCTGCGTGATCAGGCCGGCAAGCTCGTCGATGTCTTCAGCGGAAAGGCCGCTGACGGGCTCGTCCAACAGCAGAAGCGCGGGCTCCGCCATGAGGGCGCGAGCGATGATGACCCGTTTCTGCACCCCGTATGGCAGCGTTAAGGGGTAGGCGCTCGCGTAGCCGGCGATGCCGAGCCGCTCGAGGATATCGTGGGCCTTCGAGGCGAGCTCGGACTCGATCCGATCCGAGCTCGGCAGGGCGAGCAGCGACGAAAGGAGGCCCGGACGTCGATTCGACCCGGCCACGACATTTTCCTGAACCGAAAGCCCGGGCCAGAGCCCGAGGCCCTGAAGCGTGCGGGCAATGCCTAACCGGGCCAGGCGATGGGGTGCCGTGCCCAGCAACGGCGCCCCACGGTAGTCGATCCGGCCGGAATCAGGACGAACGAATCCGCAGACCGCGTTGAAGAGCGTCGTCTTGCCGGCGCCGTTCGGTCCGATGATGGCGACGACCTCACCCGCCTCGATACGAAGGGAAACCTGATCCAGCGCCAGGATCCCCCCGAAGCGGACGGTGAGGTCGACAACCTCGAGGGTCGGCCGCGAAAGCTCTCCCACCCTTTCCTTCTCCCTAACGAACGTTCGATCAGACACTATCCGCTGACGCTGGGGCAAGTCAAGCCGCCGCCGCTCAGCTCACGGGATCGGTCTCCCAGCCTCGGAGCAAGGCCAGCGCGGCGCGCGCGTAGAGGTCAGCCACCCGCTCGAGATCCTGCTCGTCGCGCGGTTTGAACCAATGGGGCAGGCCGTTGATCATGTCGACGATCGCCATCGCGGCGAGCTTGGGATCTCCCACCGCAAACGACCCCTGCCGGCATCCCGCCTCGATCACCCGGGCCATCGTATCCCGGTATTCGCGCCGCAGGCCATTGACCTGGGCCAGCTGCTCCGCCGGCAGGCTGCGGCGCTCGCGGATGTTGACCACGACCTCGCCTTTCCTCCGCTGCCCGAAGAGGACATGACGGCGAACCGCGGATGCGATCGCCTCGTCGGGTGGCCGACTGGCGAGCAACTCAGGGATCACCTCGGCGTTGAAGTCCGTCTGCATCCGCATGCAGATCGCGAAAAGGATGTGCTGCTTGCCGGGGAAGTGATGGTAGAGAGAAGATGGCCGGATCTCTAACTCGGCCGCGAGATCCCGCACGCTGGCGGCCTCGTAGCCCTTCTGCGTGAATAGGCGCGTGGCGGATTCGAGGACCTGGTCGATCCGTAGATTGCCACCCAGCGTTGCTCGGTCGACGTTCCTCATCGCGCCCTTCCCTTGACAGCATCATACCGGCCAGTTCATATTGTCGATCGAACGATCGTTAGGGAAAGGGGGCCCCGCTCCGACGTGAAAAAGCGGGGACAAAGTAAAGGGAACCGACAATGGACTTCGGGCTGACCGACGAACAGCGCATGATCCTGGGAACGGTCCGCGAGTTCGTGGCCAGGGAGCTGTTGCCGCTGGAGGCGGAGGCGCAGCGCGCCGAACTCGACGGCCGGTCCTTCCCGGGACCCGATGACATCCGCCGGCTGCAGCAGAGGGCAAAAACGGCTGGGCTCTGGGGCCTGCTGACGCCCGAAGAATACGGGGGCGCCAACCTCGGCATGTTGATGACCTCGCTGATCAGCATGGAGACGTCGAAAGCGCTGATCCCCTTCTCCTACGGCGGACACGCGGACAACATCCTGTACTCGTGCAACGCCGAGCAGAAACAGCGGTACCTCTGCCCCACCATCGAAGGCGATCGAACCAGCTGCTTTGCGTTGACGGAGCCCGACACAGGCTCGGACGCGACCAACATCCAGATGCCGGCCGTTCGGGACGGCGCCGACTGGGTCCTCAACGGCCGCAAGGTCTTCATCACGAACGGTCTCGAAGCGGACTTCGCGATCGCCTTTGCCGTCACCGACAAAAGCAAGGGCCACCAGGGTGGCGTCACGGCGTTCCTCGTCGATCGGGCGATGGGATGGAGCAGCCAGCCCATCCAGACGATGGGCGCCTGGCGGCCGGCGGAGATCACCTTCGACGGCGTCCGCGTCCCGGACGACAACATCCTCGGCGAAGTCGGACAAGGTTTCCAACTTGCCATGGCCTGGATCGGCCAGGGACGGATCATCATCCCCGCCCGGGCCGTCGGCCAGGCGCAACGACTGCTCGAGATGGCGCTCGATTACTCGCGCCAGCGCATCGCCTTTGGCCGCCCGATCGCCGAGTACCAGGCGATCCAGTGGATGCTGGCCGACAGTGCCGTCGAGATCGAGCAGGTGAAGTGGCTCGTGCTCAACGCCGCCTGGAAGGCGGACCAGGGCGGCGACGCTCGGCACGAGGCGTCGATCGCGAAGCTGGCGGGTGCCGGCATGATCTGGCGGGTCGTCGACCGGGTGATGCAGATTCACGGCGGCATGGGCTACACCAAAGAGATGCCCATCGAGCGCGTGATGCGCGACGTTCGTGTCTACCGGATCTACGAGGGAACGGACGAAATCCAGCGCCGTTCGATTGCGCGCAACCTGCTGAAGGGGCACGCGACGCTGCGCGCGTGGAGCTGACGCTGGTGCGCACGTGATCTTCCGCAGCTCGTACCCGGACGTCGACATCCCGGATATCTCACTACCGACCTTCGTGCTTGCCGGGGCGGACGGCCTCGGAAACAAGCCCGCCCTGATCGATGGGCCGACCGGGCGCACCCTCACCTACGCCGATCTCGCCAGGTCGGTCCGCCAGGTGGCCACCAGCCTCGCGCGCCGCGGCTTCCAAAAAGGCGACGTTTTCGCCATCTACAGCCCGAACGTGCTCGAATACGCGGTGGCCCTGCACGCGGTCGCCACCCTCGGCGGGATCGCTACCACCGCCAATCCGCTGTCGACGCCTCGGGAGCTCGCGCTGCAGCTCAGCGACGCTCGGGCGAAGTACCTGGTCACGGTCCCTCAACTCCTCGACCACGCGCTCGAGGCGACACGCCAGGCACCGATGAGGGAGGTTTTCGTCTTTGGCGAGGCGGCCGGGGCCTCTCCCTTCGCGGCCCTAATGGAAGGGGACGATGACGTTCCGGCCGTAACGATCGATCCGCGGAACGACCTGGTGGCGCTGCCCTACTCGAGCGGCACGACCGGCCTGCCGAAGGGCGTCATGCTCACCCACCGAAACCTGGTCGCCAACATTGTGCAAACCTCCGCTGTCATCCAGGCCCCCGAGGGGGAACGGTCGATCGCGGTCCTGCCCTTCTACCACATCTATGGCTTCACCGTGCTGCTGAACATCAGCCTCTACCAGGGCGTCACCATCGTCACCATGCCCCGCTTCGATCTCGAACTCTTCCTCAGGCTGTTGCAGGACTACGGAATCACGCGCGCCAACGTCGTCCCCCCCATCGTCCTGGCGCTGGCCAAGCACCCCCTGGTCGCTCGCTATGACCTGCACGCCTTGCAGTCGATCAACTCGGGAGCCGCGCCGCTCGACGCCAGCGTTGAACAGGCCTGCGGCGACCGGTTGAAGTGCTTCGTTGCCCAGGGATACGGGCTCACCGAGACGAGCCCGGTGGTTTCGACCACACCCGTCGACCCCGCCAGGCGGCGCGGCGGATCGGCCGGCCTCCTCATCCCCAACACGGAATGCAAAGTGATAGATCCGGCTAGCGGCGCCGAGCTGGGACCGGGAGAGCTCGGTGAAGTGTGGATCCGCGGACCGCAGGTGATGACGGGCTACCTCAAGCAGCCGGAGGCGACCGCGGCCATGCTCGACGCGGACGGCTGGCTTCGCACCGGCGACATCGGATCGGTCGATGTCGATGGCTACCTGCGTGTCGTGGACCGACTCAAGGAGCTGATCAAATACAAGGGGTACCAGGTCGCCCCCGCCGAGCTCGAAGGCCTCCTCCTCACCCACCCGGCCGTGGCGGACGCCGCCGTGATCCCCTGCCCCGATCCCGAGGCGGGCGAGGTACCGAAAGCGCTGGTCGTGCTCAAGGGCGCCGCCACGCCAGACGAGTTGATGGCGTTTGTGAACCAGCAGGTGGCCCCCTACAAGAAGATCCGGCAGCTCGACGTGGTAACGCAGATCCCAAAGAGCCCGTCGGGGAAGATCCTGCGGCGGGTCCTGGTGGAACAGGAACGGACACGGACCGGGTGATGACACCTGCCCGCACCGGCTTTCGCGCTGGCGAGCGCTTCGCCCAGATGGACTCGTGGCAACAACCGGCTCCGGGCGAGCCGGGCATCTGGAATGCGCTTGGCTGGCGGCGGGCGGAGCTCGAGGCCGGGCGCGCCGTACTCGAATGGGAAGCGAACACCGATCACGCGTTTCCCGCCGGCGACAGCTGGATCGTCCATGGCGGCATGGTGACCGCCATCCTCGACAGCGCAATGGGCAGCGCGACCTGGAGTCTTCTCGACCGCGACGAGGTCTACCTCACCGCCGACCTGAGGACGGAGTTCTATCGGCCGACTCGCCTGGGGCGCATTCGCGCGACTGGTTGGGTCGTGCGGAAGACACGGCGGGTGACCTTTGCCGCCTCGGAGCTCCATGACGAGGAAGGCACGCTGCTGGCCAGCTGTCGCGCAACGAACATCACGATCGATCTGCGGGACGAGCCTCAGCGCGAGCGTCGCGGTCCGGCCAAGCCGGTCTCCGACTGATCGATGCCCGAGATGTCCCCGCCGTTTGGGCCGGCGGCGCAGGGCGAGATCTACGTTGGCAGCGCGGATGACCTCGCCCTCGACCCGGACGAATGGGAATCCCGCGCGAAAGCGGTCCTCGAGCCGGGTCCCTTCGACTACATCGCCGGTGGTGCCGGCGGCGAGTCGACGATGCAAGCCAACCGGGACGCCTTTACGCGCTGGCGTTTGCGCCCCGCGATGCTCGCCGGTAACCAGCAGCGAGATCTCCATGTCAGCGTGCTGGGCACATCGTCGCCGGCACCGTACTTTCTGGCGCCGGTTGGCGTGCTCTCCGCCGCCCGTCCGGACGGCGACCTCTCGGTCGCCCGGGCCGCCGCGGTCGCGGGTGTCCCGTGGGTGGTGAGCACCGCCGCCTCGACACCCATGGAGACGATCGCCGACGCGATGGGTGCCGCGCCGCGCTGGTATCAGCTCTACTGGGTCAACGACCGGGAGGTGGTGACGAGCCTGGTGCAGCGGGCGGAGGCGGCCGGGTATGCGGCCATCGTCCTGACCCTGGACACGCTACAACTGGGCTGGCGCGTTCGCGATCTACGGAACCGATACCTGCCATTCATCCTCGGCGAGGGGATCGGCCAGTTCACCAGTGACCCGGTGTTCCGCTCGCGACTTTCGGTCCCGCCGGAAGAGGATCCACGGGGCGCCGGAGCGGCCATGGTCGCGATGTTCTCCAATCTCGGGCTGCGCTGGGACGACCTCTCGTGGCTACGGGAACGGACCCGTCTGCCGCTGCTGGCCAAGGGTGTCCTGCGAGGCGACGATGCCCGGCGGGTGCTCGATGCCGGCTTTCAGGGCGTCATCGTTTCGAATCACGGGGGCCGCCAGGTGGATGGGGCGATCGCGGCGCTCGACGCGCTCGTGGAGGTGCGGGACGCGCTCGGAGCCGACGCTGTAGTGCTGATGGACAGCGGCATCCGGCGCGGCGCCGACGTCATCAAGGCGCTCGCCCTGGGCGCGAACGCCGTCCTGTTAGGCCGGCCTTACGTGTACGCGCTCGCCGTCGCAGGACAGGCCGGCGTGGAGCGCGTCGTGCGCAATCTGACGGCTGAGATCGACCTGACGCTCGCGCTTGCCGGTGGGCGTGACGTAAAAGCATTGGACCGATCATGGGTCACCCAGCGGGCCTGAGCAGCGACCTCATCGGACGCGAGTCCGAGACGGTTCTCTTCGAGGTGGAGCGGGGCGCCATCCAAAAATTCGCCGACGCCGTGCAGGATCAGACCCCGGCGTGCGTTCGCGGCGATCTTGCGCCACCCACCTTCCCGACCACCTTTCGGATGACGATTCCCGGACTGACGTTCGACCTGGCTCGCGTGCTGCACGGCAGCCAGGAGTACCGATATGAACGGCCGCTCCGGGCGGGCGACCGCGTGCACTGCCGGGTCCGTGTCGCCGACGTTTATCAGCGAAAGGGCCGGCTTGGCGAGATGACCTTTCTGATCCTGGTGATGGATGGCTCGGACGACTCGGGAAATCCAATCTTCAGCGGAACGACCACCGCCATTCTCCGATGACCGGTCCGCTGCTCGCCGCGCGGCCGGACCAGGACCTCAACAGCGGCGCGGTCCTGCCGGAACTTCGAAAGCCGCCGATCACCAAGTTGCAGCTGGTCAAATATGCCGGCGCCTCCGGCGACTACAACCTCATTCATACCGACGACGAGACTGCGCGAGCGGTCGGGCTCGAAGGCGTCATCGCGCACGGCATGCTGAGCATGGCGTTCCTCGGCGAGTATCTCTGCTGGCTGGCCGGGCCCGAATCGGTGCGACGGCTCTCGGTCCGCTTCGTTGAGATGGTCCGGCCCGGTGACACGCTGACCTGCCGCGCCCGCGTAAAGGAGCGAACCACGAACGATGCCGGGAGGCGACTTCACCTCGAGGTGTGGGCGGAGAATCAACGAGCCGAACGGGTCACCGTCGGCGAAGCGGAGGTTGCCATCACATGAGCGG
>VBFF01000088.1:0-587 GCA_005889285.1 Chloroflexota bacterium | reverse complement strand
CTCCGACCTCGATCTCCAACCGGCGGAGGCGGTCGCCGCGCAGATCCGAAGCAACGGCGGAGCGGCGCTGGCGGTCGCCTGCGACGTGACGGATCGCCTCTCGGTGGAAGCCCTGGTGGATCGCGCCGCGAAGGCGTATGGCAGCCTCGAAATCCTCGTCACCTGCGCCGGCATCCTCCGCGACAACCTGATTCACAAGATGACGGACGGCGATTGGGACCTCGTCGTCGACACCCATCTGAAGGGAACATTTCTCTCCGCCCAGGCCGTGCAACGCACGATGGTCCCGGCACGCCGGGGCAAGATGGTGTTCCTGTCGTCCAATTCCGCATTGGGCAACCGTGGCCAGGTCAATTATTCGGCGGCGAAAGCGGGCATCCAGGGAATGGCGAGGACGCTGGCGATCGAGCTCGGCCCTTTCAATATCAATGTCAACGCGGTCGCACCCGGGTTCATCGAGACCCGGATGACGCAGGCCGTTGCCGAACGCACGGGGATCGACTACGCGGATTTGAAAAAAGCGGCCGCCGAACGGACGCCGCTGCGACGGATCGGCCGCCCCGAGGACATCGCCGGCGTCATCAGCT
>VBFF01000087.1 GCA_005889285.1 Chloroflexota bacterium | reverse complement strand
AGATCAGCATGTCCTGCGGCAGGCCGGTGGCGGCAAGCCCAATGACGGAGGGGAGATCGCCGACCGTCTGCGCCGCGATCGCCGGCACCGTCATCAGGGGCAGCGTCACCGTGGCGATCATGCCGATCAGCACGTTGCGCTGCAGCGCGGCGCGGCGACGCCGGTGCCACTCGCGCAGGTGGTAGTCCGTGTGCCGGTACGAATGGCGGCGTCCGTAGCAGCGCCTCACGGGTTCACCAGGCCGTATGCCCCAGCCGCTACCAGCCATCCGAGGAGCAGAAAGAAGACACTCCAGGCCGCGAAGCTCGCCAGCCACAGGGCAGTCGCACGAGTCCGTCGCCGGCGGTTGCGGCGATCGATTCGATGGCCGTGTCCGACGGCTGAACGCTGCGCCCCCGCGATCGCCATTGCTGCTTTCCCTGCCCTGACGTGTATTGCGTTGGTCTCTGCGTTACCAGATTGTCACGCAGGGTTGAGCGTGTCAAGAAACAAGTTTAGTTATAGTCGCGCACTACGCCTCGAGGCAGTTATTGGCCGCCGGCGGCGCGGTCGACGATGAAGTGCAGCTCGCCGTCCAGCGGCTGGACGTGACTCGCCGGGAGCGCCGGATCCCCCCGTAACACCCGCGCCAGCGCCTGGCGTTTCGAGGTCCCCTGCACCATGAAGAGCACCGCGCGAGCCGCGTTGAGGACGGGCAAGGTCAGGGTAAGCCGATCCGGCGGTGGCTTGGGGGCGTCGTGCACCTGCGCGATCAGCGCCCGCACCTCCTTAAGGGCCGGGCTGCCGGGGAACAGCGACGCGGTGTGGCCATCCTCCCCCAGGCCTAAATGGATCACGTCGAACCTCGGGCGGCCGCCGGCGTCTGCCGGAATCCGGCGCAGGCCGGGCGTCGGGTCGCCCACGAGGGGAAAGACCTGCTCAGCTGGGATGCGCACGTGGTCGAGCAGGACGGCCTTCGCCATCGCGTAGTTGCTCTCCGGGTGGTCGAGGGAAACCTGCCGCTCGTCCGACCAGAAGACGAATACCGAGGGCCAGGGCAGGGTCTCGCGATAGGGCGATCGCGCCAGCCGCTCGTAGCATCCGCGAGGCGTCTCGCCGCCGGCCAGCGCCAGGTAGCAGGCGCCCCGCGCGCCTACGGCGGCAGTGACCCTCTGCGCCGTCCAGGAGGCGGCCGCCTCCGCCAGCTCGGCCGGCCCCGGCACGACGACCGGGGTAACCGGCGCGGTCATCGGCTTTTCTTCTTCTTCTTGCCGTTGAAGGCCCGTTGCGCCGACTTGATCTCTTTCCAGGCCGACGCCGGGCCACGCCAGCCCTTGATCTCGGGGTTGCCGCCGTCCAGCATCTTGTAGGTGTTGAAGAACGCCGTGATTTCGAGCTTCCAGTGATCGGGAAGGTCCGCAAGGCGCCCCACTCCGTCGAAACGGGCATCACGCGCCGGGACCATCAGGACCTTGGCATCGGGCCCCTTGTCGTCCATCATGTCGAGCACCCCGATGGGGCGGGCAAGCTGCACCGAGCCCGGGACGGCAGATTCGTACGCCAGGAGCAACGCGTCAAGCGGATCGCCGTCGCCGGCCAGGGTGTCGAGCACGAAGCCATAGTCGGTTGGATAGACGACTGACAAACTCAGCACCCGCTTCATCCGCAGCCGGCCGGTTTTTTCATCGAACTCGTACTTCGAGCGGCTGCCACGAGGAATCTCGATGACCACGTCAACGGTCCGGTCTTTGCCCCGGACCGTCACCGCAGCGCGGCGGCGAGTGCTTCTTCGAACAGCACGTCGTGACCAGGGAGGGTCAACTCGATGCCCAGCAGTTCCTCCGTTGCGCGCGATTCCAAACGGACCGTCCGCTCGGCAAGCTCCTGTTCGCCAAGGCGGATCTGCGTTGAGAGCCGGCCGCCGCGAAGCCGGCTCATGCTGAAGCGAGCGGGGCCCTCGTCGCCGCCGGTGTAGATCAGGAAGCGGTGCACACCGTGCTCGAGCGAATCCTCCGGTCGAAATTCCAGCGGCACGTCGATGCCAACGCGCGCCATCCGGCTGCGGATCCAACCACCCAGCAAGCGCGCCTGGGCAGTCTGCCCGTCGCTGCCGTGAAAGATAGAGACACCGTGAATGTGGGCCAGGCGGGCGAGCATGCCCGGCATGTCGAAAAACTGCGCCGCGACATGCCGCCAGGCGATCAGCCGGGCCCAGTTGAGGTCTCCGATCGAGGCCTGCGCCTTGTTCCGGCGAGCCACTTCAAGCAGGCGAGCGAGGTCCGAATCGTCGAAGCCCTCGTCGGTATCGACAACGAGACGATCGGCCAGTTCGCAGAGGTCGTCGAACAGGGGGTTGTCGAACTGGGGGCGGCCCGGCCACCAGAGAATGACCGGAAGGTCGGGAATCAGTAGGGGCGTCGCGAGGCTGGCCAGGTGCCGGGCAGGCTCGCCGTGCGCGTGGAGGATCACGCGCTCGGTGCTGACACGGTGGCCGCTCTCGGTCCGCTCCTGTGCGGACACTTCGGCTTCCAGCTTGTCGGCCTCGCGGGTGTGTTGAGCCAGGAGGATCAATGTCCGAGAAGGGTTGGTCACGGAGAGACGGTCGAGCACGCTCATGACTTCGCCCAATTCGGGCTCATTGCTCACCACCGCGATCAGGTTGCAGACGCTCGCGCGAGCTTCGGCAGCGGCGTGCTGCGCGGCCTCGCTCCCCTCACCGTCCGCGTGCAGTCCCCAGCGGACCTGGTCCAACTCTTCCTGGATGTCGTGCACGTCGACAAAGGTCCGGGCGCTGAGCTCGGTGTGATCCGTACTCATGGCCGCCGCCAGCGCCGGCCGTCCCGCTCGATCAGCGCGTCCACTTCCGGCGGCCCCCAGGTTCCGGCGGCGTAATTGGGGAACGCGGGCGGCGGTTGCGATGCCCACCCTGCCTCGATCCGGTCGACCAGGCCCCAGGCTCGCTCCACCTCATCCTCGCGCGCAAAGAGGGTCGCGTCGCCCAGCATGCAATCGAGCACGAGGCGCTCGTACGCGTCGGGAGACTCGACCATGAAGGAGGAGCCGTAGAAAAAGTCCATGTTGACGGTGCGTAGGCGCATCACCGGGCCGGGAATCTTGGCGGCGATCTTCAGCGACGCCCCCTCGTGCGGCTGGATGCGCATCACGAGCACGTTGGGCGTCAGCTCCTGGACCGCGGTCTTCGCGAAGGGCAGGTGCGGCGGATTCTTGAACTGGATCGCGATCTCCGAGGCCCGGCTCGGCAACCGCTTGCCGGTTCGGAGGTAGAACGGCGTATCGGCCCAGCGCCAGTTGTCGATCTTGAGGCGCACCGCGACAAAGGTCTCGGTGGTCGAGGCCGGTGAGACGTTCACCTCCTGCCGGTAGCCGGGAACCTGCTGGCCGCCGACCCAACCCGGGCCGTACTGGCCGCGAACGACGTCATTCGCGACGTCGATCGGGTGGATGGATTTGAGCACCTTGACCTTCTCATCGCGCACGCTGTCGGCGTCGAAGTTCGGGGGCGCTTCCATGGCGGCGATGCTCAGCAGCTGCATCAAGTGGTTCTGGAAGATATCGCGTAGGGCCCCAGAGCTCTCGTAGTACTTGCCACGCCGCTCGATGCCGATGTCCTCCGCCACCGTGATCTGCACATGGTCGACGTAGCGCCGGTTCCAGATCGGTTCGAAGATCCCGTTGGCGAAGCGGAAGACCAGGACGTTCTGCACCGTCTCTTTGCCGAGGTAATGATCGATGCGGTAGATCTGCGGCTCGGCGAACACCGCGTGGATCGCCTGGTTGAGAGCCTGGGCGCTCTTCAAGTCGTTCCCGAACGGCTTTTCGATCACGACCCGCTTCCAGCCTTCGCCAGCCTTGGCGATCCCGGCAGCTCCCAGCCGGTCGATGATGACGGAGAAGAATTGGGGAGCGGTCGCCAGGTAAAAGACGCGGTTGCCGTTGGTCCCTCGCTCGCGATCGAGCCGGTCGAGCTCGGCGGCCAGCCGGCCGTACCCGGCAGCGTCGTCGAACGGCATCCGCACATAGGAGATCCCCTCGGCCAGGCTCTGCCAGACAGCGCGATCGACCGGCTGGCTCCGTGAGAACTTCTGCACCGCCTGCTCCATGTGGGCACGGAACTCATCCTCAGTGAGGGCCGTGTCGGCAACGCCGATCACGCTGAAGCCCGAGGGAAGGTAGCGGTTGAGGGCCAGGTTATAGAGCGCCGGCATCAATTTGCGCGCGGTCAGGTCCCCCGAAGCGCCGAAGATCACCATCGCCGCCGGGTCGGGTGTCCGAGGGAGGATCAGACCGTCCCGCAGGATGTTCTGGGTGATGGTGGGCGTTGCCGCTTGGGCCATGGGCTATTCGGTCCTGACGGGGTGTCCCCCAAATTCGTTGCGCAGCGCCGCGAGCACCTTGGCGCTAAAGGAATCGTCCTGGCGCGAGCGGTATCGCATGAAGAGGCTCATCGCCAGGGCCGGCGCGGGCACCGCGTGCGCGAGCGCCTCCTCCAGTGTCCAGCGGCCCTCGCCCGAGTCTTCGACGTAGCCCTTGATATGTGTCAGCTGCGGATCGCGTTCGAAGGCGGCCTGGGCAAGCTCGAGCAGCCAGGAGCGGATCACGCTGCCATGGTTCCACAGGCGAGCGAGCTGGACGAGGTCGAAAGTGAAGGGCGCGGCCTTGAGGATTTCGAATCCCTCCGCATAGCTCTGCAGCATCGAGTATTCGATCCCGTTGTGGACCATCTTGGCGTAGTGCCCGGCCCCGGACGGGCCCACGTAGGCGTATCCCTCGGCGGGCGCGAGCGTCTTGAAGATCGGCTCGACCTGTTTGAAGACGGCCTGGTTGCCGCCCACCATCAGGTTGAAGCCCACCTTGAGGCCCCAGATGCCTCCGCTGACACCGGTATCGAGAAATTCCACCTGCTGCGATCGCAACGCTTCCGCGCGGCGGATCGAATCTTTGTAATTCGAGTTGCCGCCATCCACGATCACGTCCCCGGGCGAGAGCACCCCGGACAACCGCTGGATGGTGTCATCGACCGGTGGGCCGGCGGGGATCATCAACCAGAAGATGCGCGGTGGCTTGAGCTTCTGACCGAGATCTTCGAGGCTCGTGGCACCGACGGCGCCATCGCCCGCGACCGCGGCGACCGCTTGTGAAGACCGGTCATAGACCACCAGCTGGTGTCCGCCCTGCATCAGTCGCCGGGTCATACCCGATCCCATCCGCCCGAGCCCGATCAGGCCGAGCTGCATTAGCCGACGCGTACCGTCGCGACCGACTGGGCGACCTTTGCGAGCCCCTGCGCCACGTCCGCCATTTGAACGCGAAGCACGCGCCGCCCGTGGTTGCGCAACGCCTGGAAATCACCGAGCGCCTGCGCCTGCTTGAGAACCCCGAAGGAAAATTTCTCGCCGGGGATCGGCACGTCTTGTGGGTCATCGCCGACCAGCTGGATGAAGATGCCCGTGTTGGGACCGCCCTTGTGCAACTGACCGGTCGAATGCAGGTAGCGTGGCCCGTAGCCCACCGTCGTCGCCACCCGGTGGCCGTCGCGGATGGCGAGCCGGATCGCGTTCAGCGCGCGGTCCTGCTCGGGACTGGGCGCGATGAAGGCGAGCAGCGCGACGTAGTCGCCGGCCCGAACCTGGCCGAGCAACGACTGGATGGCCGCCTCGAGCGTCGCTCCCGACTGGCCGGCCCACCGGATCCCCTGGCCGACGGTCGGCGGATTGCCCTCGCTGAGGACCTTCCTGGTGAGATCCTTGGCCTCCTGCACGTTCGGCTGGTCGAAGACATTGATGCCGAGAATTGCCCCGGCGACCGCGATCGCATACTCCCAGCGGAAGAACTCCGCCCCGATCGCCAGCGGATCGCTCAGCTTGAGCGTCACGACAGGATGGCCCGCCTTAGCGAGTGCGGCCAGGGCGCTCGGCTCGTCGTCACCGGGAAGCGCCAGCCGGACAAAGAGGCGATCGTGGCCGTAGACCTGCGCCGCGCCGAGCGCCTCGTCGGCGACCGGGACCAGGCCCTTGCCCTCCTTGCCCGTGCTCTCCGCGATGAGCTGCTCGGCCCAGACGCCGAAGCTCTGGATCGCGGGCGGTGCGACGATCGTGATCTTGTCGCGCCCGACCTTCGCCGCCTCGGCGAAGACCGCTCCCAACCAGGCGCCCGGGTTCTCCGCCGCGGGGACGGACGGGGAACACGCCTGCACCATGGTGGCGGCCCGGTCGAGCAAGCCCGCAACATCGACCCCGCCGAGCGCCGCCGGCACGAGGCCGAAGTAGGAGAGCGCCGAGTAGCGGCCGCCGATGTCTGGCGGGTTGAGAAAGGTTCGACGGAATCCTCGCCGAGATGCCTCATCGGCCAGCGACGTTCCCGGGTCGGTGATGGCGATGAACTGGCCGCCCTTCTGGCCCGCCCGCTGCCAGAAGTAGCGGTAGTGGGAGAGGGTTTCCAGCGTGGTCCCCGATTTCGAGGCGACGATGAAGACGGTCTTGCGAAGATCGATCGCCTTTTCCAGGGCGCTGATCGCGGCGGGATCCGTCGTGTCGAGCACATGCACGTCGAGCGCACCCCTCGGGGCGCCGAAGGTCTGCCGGAAGACTTCCGGGGCGAGGCTGCTGCCGCCCATGCCCATCAGCACGACGTCGGTGAAGCCCTCGCCGACCAGCTCCTTGCGGAGCGCCTCCAGGTCGGGCACCCGCTCCTCCATTCGGTCGGCGACCTGGAGCCACCCCAGCCGCTCCCGGATCTCGGTTTGCGCGCTGCCGTTGGACTTCCACAAACCGGCATCCTTCTCGGCGATCCGACGCACGACCGCCGTCCGCTCCAGCTGCCCGAGCCGCGTGCTGACGGCGTTATCGAGTGCCCCGAGCTGCGCCTCGTGCGCGCCCACCGATCCCTGCTGAAGCTGCCGCTTCTTGTTCGCGATCTCCTCGAGCAGCTTGTCGATCGAATCGGCGAACAGCTTGACCCCATCGACGCGGAGGTCGGATGTGACCTTGTCCATGTCGATGCCTGCCGCAGCGAGGTCACGCAGGACCTGGCGGGCACCCTCGACGTTTTCGAGGAGGCTGGGACGAACCTCGCCATGCTCCTTGAACGCCATCATGGTTTGCTGTGGCATGGTGTTCACCGTCTCGGGGCCGATCAACTCCTCGATGTACATCACGTCGCTGTAGCTGGGATTCTTGGTTCCGGTACTGGCCCAGAGGCAGCGTTGCACCGAAGCGCCGGCCCCTCGGAGGTCGGCGAATTCGGGCCCGTTGAAGATCCGCACGAAAGCCTGGTAAGCCATCTTCGCGTTGGCGACGGCGGCCTTTCCCATCAGCTTCTGCAAGCGCCCGCGTTCCGCCGGGTCCGTGGCCGCGGCGATCTTCTGCTCGAGCAGCTTGTCCACCGCGGTGTCCACCCGGCTGACGAAGAAGCTGGCCACCGAGGCGACATCGACCGGGTGTCCGTCCTTCATGCGCCGTTGCAAGCCGCGGAGGAAGGCGTGCGCGACGTCCTCGTAGACCTTGACCGAGAACATCAGGGTGATGTTGATGTTCACGCCGTCGGCGATGCATTGCTCGATCGCGGGAAGTCCGGCATCGGTCGCCGGGATCTTGATGAAGATG
This sequence comes from Chloroflexota bacterium, assembly GCA_005889285.1. Lineage (GTDB taxonomy): Bacteria > Chloroflexota > Dormibacteria > CF-121 > CF-121 > CF-13. The sequence goes on along the minus strand of VBFF01000087.1, from coordinate 10,114 downwards.
TTGGGCCGCCCCACGCGGTCGTAGAGATCGTGCGCCATCGCGATCGTTCCCTGGGTATCGTCGGCAACGCGAGGCAAGACCTCGATACTGACGTAGCCATCCTTGTGCTTCGTCTGCTCGTAGACAGGTTTGAGCACATCGGCCGCCAGCTTGATGTCCTCGATGATCAGGCTGAGCATGATCTCCTCGTCCGGGACGCCAGCATGGACCAGGTCGCGGAGGGCGTCGTCATAGTCACTGCTGCCGCCGATCGCCTTCTCAAAGATGGTGGGGTTGGAGGTCATACCGACCACGGCATCCTCCTCGATCATTCGCTTCAGCTCGCCGGACGTCATCAAGCTCCGGCGGATGTAGTCGAGCCAGACGCTCGTGCCTGCCTCGTAGAGCTCGAACAAGGGATTCTTCGCCATCGGTCCTCCTATGGCCCGGGCGCTGTGGGGCCACTCATTAGACTCTCATACCCCACCGGCTGCCCGTGACCCGCACAACTCCCTCCCCCCCTTGCGGGGGAGGGTCGGGGTGGGAGTTTTCTTAGGTCCCGACGCCGCTCAGGGTGATCCGCTGGACTCCGGCATTGTCGATCACCGTGACCGTCCCGGCGCGGGCGCCGGTGGCGTGCGGGAGGAACGTCACCCGGATCGTGCAGCTCGCTCCGGCGGCCAGTGTGCTGCCGCAGCTGGTGCTCATGATGAAGTCATCGCCACTCACTTTGAGGCTGCTGATCGACAGCAGGCCGTTGCCAGCATTGAAGAGGACGACATTCTGGGGCAACGTCGGGCTCCCCATGCCTGATCCACCGAAATTCAGGAATCCGCTGCTGACCAGGGCCCTCGCCGCGGTCCCGGTCCCGCGAAGACTCACGGACTGCGTGCCGCCCGGCCCGTCGTCAGACAGGGTAAGGGCGGCTGCGCGCACGCCGTACCCGTGCGGCGTGAAGTTGACGGTGATGGAGCAGGAGGCACCGGGGGCGATCGTCCGCAGGCAATTGTTCGACTGGCTGTAATCGCCGGCAGCCGCCCCACCGATCCCGATGGCGCGAATCGTAAGCGCGCCGTTGCCCGTGTTGGTGACAGTCACGACCTGCGGCACCGCCGAGCCGCCCAGGTTCGCGCCCGGCGAGAGAATCGAGGCACTCAGAGTCGCCACCGGCTGATAGGCGACGCCCGTGAGCCGGACGGTGTCGTTGGAGCCGGGAGCAGCGTTGCCGTCATCGGTCACCACCAGGCTTCCGCTGCGGGCTCCGGCCGCCGTCGGCGTAAAGGTCACGCTGATTGGGCACGAGAGACCCGGGAGCAAGAGGGCTGGACAGTGGGGGCTCGCCTTGAAATCGCCGGTGGCCGCGATGGCCGCAATACTGAGCGGCCCGTCGCCGCGGTTCGCCAGGGTGACGGTCTGCGGCGCGCTACTGGCGCCGACGTTCTGGCTGAAGTTGAGCCGGTCCGGACCGAGATGCGCTAGCGCCATGGTCGCCACACCCAGCACCTGGATCCGCTGCGGGCTGTCGGCGGAGTCGTCCGCCACGACGATGTAGCCGTCCCGCTCGCCGAGCGTGCTCGGAATAAAGGTGATCGTGATGAGGCAGCTGGCCCCGGGTGCCAGGACCGGCGGGCAGTTGTTGCTCTGGGTGAAGTCGCCATCTTCACGAATCGCGCTCAGGTGCATCGGCGCCAGGCCGCTATTGACGAGACGCACCGTTTCTGAGCCACTGCCGCTGCCCAGGTTCTGAGTGAAAATCAATGACTGGCTCGTAAAGGTCGCCGCGGGTTGCGCCAGACTTCCGGTGAGCGGCACCGATTGCGAGGCCGTCCCCGACGACCCGTTACCGCCCGCGTCGTCCTTGACGGTCAGGGTGCCGCTGCGCGTCTTCTTGTCTTCGGCGCCAATCTGGCTCAGCGTGATGCTGATCTGGCAGCTGGCATGGCCGGCCAGCGCGCTTGGACAGTTGTTGCTCTGGCCGAAATCGGGGTCGGTGCCACTGTCGAGGGAGATCGAGGCGATGTGGAGCAGGCCATCGCCGTTGTTGGTGAGGGTTACGGTGGCGGGCGTCGCCGGACCATTGAGCGGTTGATTGATCACGACCGCGGGCGGGCTCAGTGTGACCAGCGCCGCCGTGGCGTCACCCGTGAGGGTGATCAACTGCTGGCCCCCGACGGCATCGTTGGGAACCACGACGCTGCCAACGTGGGTGCCGAGTGTCGCGCGCGGCTGGAACGCGACCTCGAAGGAACAGCTCGTCCCGGGCTCGAGTCGTGCCTGGGCACAGGTGTTCTTGAGGGGGTCGAGGTAGAAGTTGTTCCGGTCCGCGCCGAGATCGACGGCTCCCATGACCAGCAGCCCACTTCCTGTGCTGGTCACGGTGACGCTCTGCGGTTGGCTGCGCCCGGCCAGGTTCGTCGGATCGAAGTTCACCTGGGTCCGCTGGATCCCGGCCTGCGTGACGCCGAGCCAGCGGATCCGGCTATTGAAGCTATCGGCTACGAGCATCGCGCCCGAATCGGCGAGCATGCTGAGAGCACGTGGGCCGTCGACCTCGGCCGCATCGGCCGGGCCGGCGTCGCCCTTGAGCCCGGTGCTTCCGATGCCGCCCAGGGTCGCGACCGCCTGGCCGGTGACGTCGACGCGGCGGACGCGGTGATTCAAATAGTCGGCGACATAGATGTTGCCCTGATCAACGGTGGCGCTCCATGGTCGGTTGAAGTGGGCTTGCGCTACGGCGCCGTCGCTGAAGCCCGGCGCCCCATCCCCGGCGACGGTCTGGATCACGTTGGGCGCCTTCGGATTGGTGCTGACCGCGTTCACCCGCCGGATCCTGTTGTTGAAGCTGTCGGTGATGTAGAGATTCGGGGAGGCGGCGGTATCGACCGCGACCCCATAGGGGAAGTAGAGGTCGGCCTGGCGCGCGTCGCCGTTCTCGCCGCTGAAGCCGAGGCGGCCAGTGCCGGCCACCGTGAAGATCGAGCCCACGGACAATACCCGGCCGCTCCGGTCGAAGCGCAGGCCGCCGACGACCTCGCGGACGCGGCTGTTGTAGGTATCGGCGATGAAGAGGTTGCCCGCCGCGTCGACCGCCAGTCCCGTCGGATAACTGAGCGCCGCCTGTGTCGCGGGTTTGCCCTCATCGGTGCCGGCGTAACCCGCGGTTCCGGTGCCGGCGACCGTCGCCATCGTCTGATGCGTCAGGTCGATCGCCCGGACGACATTGTTGAAGGTATCCGCGACATAGAGCACATTGCGCGGGGTGTCGAGCGCCCCACCCATCGGGTATGCCAACCGAGTGGCGGTCGGCTGGCTCGAGGTCAGCCCGGGACCTCGCGCGCCGCCGATGCCGGCCAGGGTGCTGACGTCGCTGTCGGTGGCGAAGGTGCGGACCGCGTGGTTGAAGGTGTCGATGACGTAGCGCTGGCCGGTCACGGCAGGCACGGCCGCGTTCAGTTGTTCCGCCGGGATGATTTTCGAGAGGACCGCCGCCGGCGCGGCAAACTGCGCGCGGCCGGGCTTCTGGCCGTTGCCGGCAAAGCTCGCCGTCCCGTTGCCAGCTTCGATGTGGATGTTGTGCCCGGGCGTCGTGGCGATGGAGCCTTCCAACACCCGGACGAGATTGTTGCCGGTGTCCGCGATCACGACATCGCCGTTGGGTCGCACCGCGACCGCCGTCGGTGCGCTGAGAACTCGCCGGCCTTCCCGGTGCCGGCGACGGTTCGGAGCGTGTGATCAGCCGTTGCCGACAGCTGGCGAATGGCATTGTTGCCGGTGTCGGCGATGTAGAGATTCGCCTTCTCGTCGAAGGCCAGCCCCGACGGCTGCCGGAGAAGCGCCGAGGTACCTGGAGCGGCGTCGGTATAGCCCGCACTGCCCGTGCCCGCCACGGTGGTCAACGCACCGGTCTTGAGGTCGAAGCGGCGGACCACATTGTTATAGGTATCGGCGATGTACAGTCCGTCGCCGTTCACGGCCAGCGCGCGTGGTTGGTTGAGGGGCGCGGCGACCAGCGTCCTGATGACGCCGCGGCCGTCGATCCAGCGCACCCGGTTGTTGAGGGTGTCGGCGATGTAGACGAACTTCCGCTTGGGATCCCAGGCGACGCCGTACGGGGAGTTGAGCTTGGCCGTCACCGCTGGACCCTGGTCGCCCGCGAAGCCGAAGCTGCCGGCGCCCGCGATGGTGGTGATCACGGCCGTCTGGGCACCGGTCGGATTATCGATCGATGGAATGGTGACGGCCGCCTTGCGCACCTGGTGGGCATAGGTGTCGGCGATATAGACATCGAAGCCAGTCACCTGGTAGCCGACCTGGGTGATCTGCCCAATCGCGACCGCGTACGGTCCGGCCAGTTGGGCCTTGGCCGGATCGGCACCGTCGCCCGCAACCGCAAGGCTCCCGGCACCGGCAAAGGCCACCTCCGCGTTGTCGATCAGCAGCCGAACGACATGGTTGGCCGGGTCGGCGACGAAGGTGTAGCGGCCGAAGACCGCGAGGCCGAAGGGCTGTTGGGCGACCTCGGTCGGCTTGCCCGCCGCCGGCGCGCCCGCATAGGTCGAGAGGTCAGGGCGGCCGGGGAGCGGAGCCGCGGCCGCTACCACGAGTGGCGAGGTAGCCGCCACCTGGGGGAGAGCAAGGCTCACGAGGAGGGCGGCCGGTCCTGTGGCGCGCCACCACCGGATCCCCACGCGGCCCGGTCTCTTCATGCGAATCCCCCGTGCGTCGACGACCCCTGCTGCATCATACCTCGAACTCAGCCGTCTCACCGCCGAAGGACCAGGTCGTTGGGCTGCGAGCGGCCGGGCGTCACCAGGAAGGGCGCGTCCGCCTCGATCGCCGAGCCCGCTCGGTCACCGAACGGGTTGGCCACGATCGCCTGCAGCATCCGCGGGCCGAGCAGGTCGTGATAGAGCACCAGAACCGGAAATTGGAAGGCGCCGTTGGCGTCGGTCTTGATCTTCGCCGGCAATGGTGACCGCAGCGCCGGACGACCCCAGTTGAGCACGACGATGGTCGTGTTCGCCGGGAAGCCGGTGCCGACGGCGCTGGTCACAAAGCCGGGTGGTCCGATTGGTGGGTTGAGCGCGAGCGACGGCTGGAAGCACGGTATTTTGTAGATCGCGTCCGCTTCGCGCTGCCGGAAATCATCGGCCCGCACGAGGTGCACACCCTCGGACCGGCTGCGCACCTGGATGTCGAAGTTGAAGTGACCGAAGACGTCGGTCGTCCGCTCGAAGCTCTGGGGCGTCCCGCCGGGGCCCGCATCAAAGGTGACGAGGACCGCGCTGTAGGGATTGAAGTTGACCCCGTCGACGTTGATCGTATAGGTCACCGGGGCTGGCGCCGGCGTGGGCGTGGCCCTCGCCGATGGCCTGGGGGTGGCGCGCGGGGAACCCGGCTTGAAGGTATCGGAGGCCAGCGTGACCGCGGTCGCCGGCTGGAAGCACCCAGGCGTGACGGTAATGGCGGCGGGCGATGCGATGGCGGTGGCCGGCGTCCCGCTTTGCCAGGCGAGGAACGACCGGTTGCTCTTATGGACTTCGAGGCCGTCGGTGAAAGTGGCCTGGACCACGTCGATCCGTGGCTCTTTGCCGTTCGAGTAGGTCAAGGTCGCGTGCCCGGCTTTGTCGGTGGTCCCCTTCCCCAGCTGGCTCGGTTTTTGCGGGTCGGTCACATTCGTGAACACGACCGGCAGGTTGCCGAGCGGCGCGCCCCGCCAGTCGACGATGGTGGCGGTCAGCGTGATCGGGCCGGGCATGTTGACCGCCGTCGACGGTGAATCGAGCTTGATGCGCGTCGCCGGGAAACCCGCGGCCAGGTTGGCGGGGGCAGCCAGCGCCGCCCCGGCGAGCACGGACGCCACCACGCAACCAGCGAGGATCGCCGCCGCCGCCAAGCGGAGGCTGCGCATTACTGTGGCGGGTTCTTGAAGTACCCGCTGTAGTAGACGGAGGCGTCGCAGGACGATTTGTCAGGCTGGATGCAGGAGAGGTCCATCCTGTCGTTCTTTTGGAACGTCAACGGGGTAATGAAGTGAAAATCGAGATCGCGGAAGTTATCGAGCTTCAGCGTCAGCAGCACCTGCACCTTATTCTTGTCGGCGTTGAATCGTGAAAGCGTCAGGTCGCCGCTGTAGCCGTTAGGATTCTCGAAGACGAGGTCGGTAACCGATAGGCCGCCGTCGGCAGGAATGGTCAGGTTGCCCCCGCCGCTGAGGCGCGCCGCGTAGGCATTCCCACCAAAGGGATTCGCGCCGGTGGCCCCGCCGCCGCCACCAGCCGCCGTCGCAGGGGTCTGCGCCTTCAGCGTGTTGACCTGCGATTGCAGCGCCGATGTCTGGGCCGCGACCTGCTGCGTTGCGGCGCTCTGGATGCTCGGCTTGAGCAGGAAGAACCACAAGACGGCCAGCACCAGGGCCAGCGCTGCCAGCCCGATCAACGCGGGAAGCAGCCATGGCGGGATCAGTCCTTCCTGCTGCATCGTCCCGTCGACGGTGATCGTCGGCAGGCCGTCCTGGTGGACGAGCACCTTGTAGGGATTGGTCTTTGGCGGGCCGGTGAGGAAGCGCTGTCTCGGCGCCATCCGGACCGAGGCAAAGCTCGCGGTGCCGGGTTCCGAGCTGAGGGCCGGTGGGGTGATGGTGAAGTTGAGCTTGCGATCCGGGTCGGCGGCCGTCAGCCGGGCGCTGATGCGGACATTGCCCCGGTTGTCGAGCGCGAGGCGGGCGTGGGCGCGCGAGCGGCCTTTCGCCGTCCGGGGGATGAGCTCGGCAGAGGTGTCGTTGAACGGACCGACTTCGACCACGCCCTCCTCGACGAGCGAGGCGCGAGCGTCTTCCCGCGACTTGACCCGGACCGCAAAGGGAACGGCGCGCGCCGGCACGCTGGACGATTTGGGGGGCTTGAAGCGGATGCGCGCGACCGCCTCGGCGCCGGGAAAGAGCGGAATGACAGCAGGCTCGACAATGGCCCACGCCGACGCGTCGCCGAGGACCTCGAGGGTGAACTGGTCGACGACCGTCCCGGAGTTGCGGATGCGCACCTCTGAGACCGCCTCGCCACCTGGTGTGACAGTGACAGCCTTGCTGGCAAGCGTGGCGGTAGCAGCCATGGCGCTCGAATCATAGGTAGCACTCCGTGGCCCGGCCATAGCCAGAGAGGAAGGCGTGCAGGCATCGCGGGCTGCCCGTTAAGTCCACGTTGAGTGCCCGGAAAGTCGAGGTCATCAGAATGACTTCAGCGGCGAAAGGCAGCAGGACCCTTCGCCGGCACCAGGAGGAGGAAACCCGTGATCGCCACCCGCCCCGCCGTCTTAACCGAGCGCACGCGCGTCTATGTCGCCGCCGCCGACCCCGTATCGCGTGCGGGCATCGCCAGCCAGCTTCGGTCTCATCACGGACTGGACATGGTCGAAGAGCGCCAGGTCGATGCCGAGGTCGTCGCGCTCGTCGTCGCGGACCAGATGGACGAGGAGACCGCCCAGACCATCCGAGCACTCAAGCGCCGGGGCGTCGAGCGCGTCGTCTTGATCGTGACCCGCGTCGACGACACGGGGCTGCTCAGCGCGCTCGAAGCGGGGGCCCGCGGTGTGCTCCGCCGCAACCAGGCAACTCCCGAGAACCTGTTCGAAGCCATCCGTGCCGCCGCCGGCGGTGAGGGAGCGCTCTCACCGGACCTGCTAGGCCGCTTGCTCGACCAGGTGGGTCGACTCCAGCGGCAGGTCTTGAACCCGCGCGGGCTGAGCTTTGCCGTGCTGACGGACCGGGAGATCAAGGTCCTCAAGCTGCTCGCAGACGGATTGGACACCGCCGAAGTTGGCCGCCGCCTCTTTTACTCGGAGCGCACGGTCAAGAACATCGTCCACGACGTGACCAGCCGCTTGAACCTGCGTAACCGTACCCAGGCGGTCGCCTACGCACTGAGACAGGGACTGATCTAGGGCTTTTATCGGGTCGGGAGGCGTCATGCGCACAACGTCGGTCGAGCACGAGACCGACGAGCGAAAGCCGGCGCGCGCCGCGGAGGCTCAGCGCCCAGACATGGCGCTGCCGTTGCATGCGCGCATGCTGCTTGGGCTGCAGGGGACGGCCGGCAACGCCGCGGTCGCCGATCTGATCGAGACCCGCAAGCCCACGGAAATTTCCGCGCCGCCTCTGGCGGAGGGTGGGGTGAGGGAGGAAGCGCTACCTGCCCCCGTAACCGCGGAGGCCCCACCCAGCGAAGAGGCCGCGGTCGCTCCGCACGCCGGCGAAACCGATGACGAACTCGCGGCACTCGACGCCGACGCCGACAACAGCGGCCCGGAGCATCCGGAACAAATCCCCGATCTAGCGGAAACCGACGCAACTTCCCCTCCCCCGCTGGCGGGGGAGGGCGGGATGGGGGCCGCTGACCCGGGCTCGCCGATTGAGGAACGCCCCGCTGAGGTGCCGCCCGACGTCAGTGGGGTCGATCCCGCCGCGGGCCTGGCCCGAGTCGGTAGCCTGCCCCCGGCCCGGCTGCTGAGCTCACTGGAAACCGTGTCAACCGCAGTCGACCGCCAGGCGGCCACGGAGCACGAACGGCTCGCGGCCAGTGCACCGCAGCGCCAACGCCATCCAGGCGCGCCGGCCACGGTCGAGTCGCCACCCGCGACGCGACTCGCACTCGCTGAGAGAGCAATTCCCAGCAAAGCACCAACGATGCCGGAGGCCCGCGACGCACCGGTCCGGCCTCGCGGGGATACCGTCCCCCGCCTTCCGCTCGAGGGCAACGCCGATCCCGCACTCGTCCATCAACAGCACGCGAGCGTGCTGAGCAGCGTGGAACGCGAGCACGTCAGCGGCCGTCAAGACGCCACGCGACCGTTGGGGGAAGATGAAATCTTTCCAACCGCACCGGTGGAGACATTGCGCGGGTCGATCGGCGAGACGCCCAGCCGCGCCGGCGCCGCCCCCACTCAACCGAAGCCTGCCGAAGACGACGAGGCGGCGTCGATTATCGCCCAACAAGAGAAAGGCGCCGAAATCCAAAGCGCCGTCGGCACCGGCCTGGCTTCACTCGCCGGTCAGCGTGAGGAGTATGCGCAGCGCACCGTGAGTGAGCGCGCCAGAGCTGATGCCGAGATGTCGCAACTCGAGCAAGGGAATAGCCAGGAACAGGCGAGCGAGCGTGGCGCCGCCCAGCGCGAAGTGGCCGGGCTCCGCGGCCAGTGGACGACCGCCCAGCAGGCGTTGGTCGTGGGCGCGCAAGGCGAGGCGCAGGCGAAAACGTCAGAGGTCCTCCAGACCGTCGCCAAGGAACGGGGCGCGGCGGAGCAGGAGGCGACGGCCCACTACGAGCAAGGGCAGCGAGAGGCCCAGAAAACGCGTCAGGAAGCCGAGCAGCAGGCTGCCACCGAGCGTAAGAAGGCTCAAGGCCAAAACCAGGGTGGGTTGCTCGGCGCCATCGGATCCGCAGCCCAGTCCCTGTTCGATAAAGCCAAACAAGCTGTCCAGTCAGTCTTCGACCTTGCCCGTCAATTGGTCCGTAGCGCGATCGAGCGCGCCCAGCAATTGGCGACAGCCGTCATGGAACGGGCCCGCCAGGCGATCGTTGGTGCGATCCGGATGGCCGGGACGGCGCTCACGGCGATTGGCGACCGCGTCCTTGTCGCCTTCCCCGCGCTACACGCCAGGTTCCGCAAGGCCATCCAGGACCGCATCGCCGCCGCAGAAGCCACCGTGGACAGGCTGGCCAATGCGCTCAAGCACGCGGTTCAGACCGCACTGAATCTCCTTGGAACCGTGCTGTCAGCCGCGATCGGCCTTTTGCACCAGGGCATGCTGGCCGCACTCGACGGAGTGCGGGCAGCGGTCCACGGCGCGCTCGATTTCGCCCGCGGCGCTCTGGCAGCATTCGGGACCTTCGCGGTGCTTGTTAAGGACATCGCGGCCAATCCAGGCCGCTGGATTGCGAACCTGGCCGCAGCCGTCAAGGATGGAATTCAAAACTACCTGTGGGTCGAGATCAAGACCGCTGTCCAGGGCTGGTTTCAGGACAAGGTCCATGAGGTCGTTGGCGTTGGCGAGGCGATTTGGCACCTGCTGCAACGAGGCGGCATCTCGATCGCCGAGGTCGCCGGCATGGCATGGGAAGGGCTCAAGGCGGCCATCCCC
>VBFF01000173.1 GCA_005889285.1 Chloroflexota bacterium | reverse complement strand
CATTCCGGTTATCTACGAATGGGACAGGGACTCTCACCGGGTCTATGACCTGACGGTGGACGCCGTGACGGATGGTGCGGGCCGGAACTGGCCATACGTGGTCTCCGAAAACGGTGCGGACAAAGAGATCAAGATCGGGGATCCAAGCAAAACGTTGACCGGACGGCAGACCTACGTCATTGCCTACACCGTCGCTGGTGCGCTCAATGGGTTTGCGGACCACGACGAGCTGTACTGGAACGTCACCGGGCAACAATGGGCCGTGCCGATCACGGAGGCGAGGGCGACAGTGGCCGTGCCTTCCGGCGGCCTCCTGTGGATCAACTGTTTTCAAGGCCAGCTGGGATCCCGCGAAGCCTGTCGCAGCGCATCGACGCCGAGCGAGGCGATGTTCAGCGCCACCCGCACCCTCCCAGCGGGTGAGCAACTGACGGTCGTCGTGGGCATGAAGAAGGGCGTCGCGGGCACTGTCGCCCCGATCCTGAGGGCCAGGCCTCGGACGTTCCTTAAATTTTTCAGCGTCGGACCGGCGCCCGTGGCCGGGGCGGTGCTCTTGTTCCTGCTCGGTGCCGCCTGGGTGGGCCGCATGGTCTGGCGGCGAGGCCGCGACATGGAGTACGCCACCGCGTACTACTTGACCAAGGATCCGACCGAGCGCGTGCGACCGCTCTTCCGTCCGGAAGCGCTCGTGCCCGAGTACCAGCCGCCCGACAACCTGCGGCCGGCGCAGCTGGGCCTGATCCTCGACGAGAGCGCCGATACCAAGGACGTGACCGCGACCATCGTTGACCTGGCGGTCCGCGGCTACCTGACGATCAAGGAAGTCAAGAATGGCAAGCATGACTGGGAGTTGGTCCAAATCAAAGAGCAGGCGGGGCTTCTGCCATACGAGGCGGCGATCTTCAACGGGCTGTTCGATGGAAAGGTGAAGCAAACCCGGCTCTCGGCCCTCAAGGGCACCTTCCGCTTTCCCCTGGGCCAGGCTGAGAAGCTGCTCTACGAAGATTCGGTCCGGCTTCGCTGGTTTACCCGCAACCCGCAGACGACCCGCGTCCTGTGGGTCTTCCTCGGCATTCTCGTGGTGCTGATCGGGGTTGGGGTCGCCCTGGGCCTGGGCGCGCTGGCCGGCTGGGGGTTGCTGGGTGTCGCCGTCATCCTGGTGGGGTCCCTCATCATCGCGACCAACTCCTGGATGCCGCGCCGCACCGCACTCGGTACCGACCTCTTCAGGAAGACGCTCGGATTCCGCGTCTACATGAACGCGGCCGAAAAAGACCGGCAGGCGTTCGCCGAGAAAGCGGAAATCTTCACCCAGTATCTGCCCTACGCGATTGTCTTCGGCTGCGTGCACCGCTGGGCGAAGGCGTTCGAAGGGATCGATACCAGCGCCGCTGTGTCGACCTGGTATCAGGGGCAAGGCGCGTTCACGGCGGTCGTGTTTGCCAGTAGCCTGGAGGGTTTTTCGAGCAACCTCAGCACGGCCGTGGCGGAAACCCCGGGTGGAAGTGGTGGGAGCGGCGGCGGTGGTGGCGGCTTCTCCGGCGGGGGCGGTGGTGGGGGCGGTGGGGGAGCCTGGTAAGGAGAGGATCAGATGTCTGGAGCTGCCGGAGGTCAAGGTGACGCCACCCTGACCCCCAGCGAATCGTTAGCGCTAGCGGCCGGCCAGGACCGGTTCGGAAGCCGGGGCCAGGCCGAGTTGCCGAAGCATCCCCAACTGATCCGCGACTCCCCAGTGCTCCGTGATCTTGCCGTTGATTACCTTGACGATATGTGTCTCCGCCCACTCCGCGTGTTTTCCGGTGGCGGGCATCCCAAACACCTCGCCCTTGTGGGTCCCGCTGACGGTCACATAGGCAGCCACGAAGTCGCCCTCGGCGATCTGAAGATCGACGCGGTAGGTGATGTCCGGAAATCCCTTGCGTAGCGCCGATGCGACAGCCTTGAGGCCCTCGCGACCGCCGGGTACGCCCGGGGGAAGCGCGATGTGCTCGGTAAAGTCTGGCGCCAGGATCTCGTCGACGACTTCAAGGCGTCCTTGCGAGAACACCTCGACGGGGATACGCCGTGCGATCGCCTTGTTCTGCTCTGATGACATTCAGTTCTCCTTCTTAGGCTCCCTATCGGAAGCCACGGGTTGCGCGATCGACCTTTAGGGCCAGGCTCAGCAACCTGAGAATGGAGGGACGTCAAAGCGTCCCGACGTGCCTACCTTGTTCATACCCACTCGGGGCCGTGTTCAACCCGTGTGGCCTTTGGTTACATCGCCTCGAGGCGCTTGATCCGCTCCTCGATCGGCGGGTGCGTATCGAAGAGCCCATCGAGAAAGCGCGGGGCATCCTTGAGCGGGTTGGCGATGTAGAGCGGAGCGGTCGCCTTGTTGGCGACCTCGAGCGCCTCCTTGTCGGCGGCGATCTTCCGTAGCGCGCTGGCCAGGCCGGCGGGGTAACGCGTCAGCAGGGCACCCGAGGCATCGGCGAGGTACTCGCGCCGGCGTGAGACGGCGAGCTGGATCAACTGCGCGATGATCGGTGTCAGGATGGCGAGCACCAGACCGATGATGAGGAGGATCGCGTTGCCGCCGCGATCGCGGTCACGCCCTCGACCGCCGCCCCAGAACATGGTGCGGAAGATCCAATCGGAGAGCAGGGCGGCCATGCCGAGCAGCACGGCGACGATCAGCATGACGCGGATGTCGAAGTTGCGGACATGGGAGAGCTCGTGGGCCAGCACCCCCTGTAGCTCGTTGCGGTCGAGCTTGTCCAGCAGGCCGCGCGTCACCGCCACCGAGGAGTGCGCCGGGTCGCGACCGGTGGCAAATGCGTTCGGCGCGCTGTCTTCGATGACGTAGACCTTCGGCTTGGGGATCCCGGCGCCGATCGCCAGTTCCTCGATGACGTGGTGCAGCTGAGGCTCCTGCTGGGCGGAGACTTCGTGCGCCTGGGACATGCCGAGCACGATCTTGTCCCCGGCGAAGTACGACACGAGGGCCGAGCCGCCCGAGACCGCCAGCGCAAAGGGCAGGATGAAGAAGCCGGCGTTGCCGCCCACCGCGACCGCGCCCAGGACGTAGGCGAGGAGCGCCACGAGTCCGACAAAGAGCCCGATCAGCAACCAGGTGCGCCAGCGGTTGCCGGCGATCTCGTCGTAGACGTTGACGTGCGCCGCCGGCGTCGGTCCGCCTGCGACGCCGGGCTGGTCCACGCTGTGCTACGCGGAGGGCGTGAAGCTGACCTTCGGGACCTCGCGGTCCGAGGGCGCCTCGACTTCGAAGTATTCGGACGACGTGAAGCCCATTGCGCCTGCCAGTACGACGGTGGGGAAGGTCTGCAAAGCCGTGTTGTAGTCGCGCACCTGGCCGTTGTAGAAGCGCCGAGCGAATTGGATCTTGTCCTCGGTGTCGCGCAGGTTCTCCGACAGGTCCTTGTACTCCTGCACGGCCTGCAACTGCGGGTACGCCTCGGCGACCGCGAACAGGGAGCGCAACGCACCGGTCAGCATGTCTTCCGCCGCCGCTCGCTGCTGCGGTCCTTGCGCGCCGGCCGCGATCGCGCCGGCCCGGGCCTGGGTGACCTCGTCGAAGACGCCGCGTTCGTGGGCGGCATAGCCCTTGACGGTCTCGACCAGATTGGGAATCAGATCATGCCGGCGCTTGAGCTGGACGTCGATGTCCGAAAACGCCTCCTTGACCCGCTGCCGGAGCGTGACCAGCCGGTTGTAGGTGAGTGCGAGGAAGACCACGACGATGACGATGATCGCCAGCACGATTAGCCAGCCGAGTGACAATTTGACCCCTCCTACTTATCTATGTGTCGGGTTGGTGCGCTTACTCTAGCCGCTC
>VBFF01000172.1 GCA_005889285.1 Chloroflexota bacterium | reverse complement strand
GACCGCCTGGGCGATCAGACCACCGAGCACCGGGCCGGCCGAGATCCCCACGTACACGCTGGTCTGCAGCAATCCCATGCTCCAGGCGAGGCGCTCGCGTGGGACGATGCCCGCCACCAGCGCGGTGGCCGCCGCGATCGTGCCGGTGAACACCCCCTGCAGGATGCGCAGCGCGAGAAACTGCTCGACGTTTTGCACCAGCCCCATCAGGGCGATGATCAGACCGCCGATCAGCATCGAGCGCAGCACCATCAGCTTGCGGCCGTGCCGGTCGGCGAGCGCGCCCCAGATGGGACTGAAGATCGCGAGCGAGACGCCGGTGCTGGTGACGAGCGCGCCGGACCAGAAGACGACCGCGCTCTCGGGGCTGACCCCGATTTCCTTGAGGTAGAGCGGAAGAAATGGCAGCACGAAGCCGAAGGCGAGCATCGCGGTCGCCTGCGCGACGCAGGTGACATACAGGCTGGTTTGCCAGCTGGGGCTGAGCAGACCCGAGACGTGGCTCGGTGGAGGAGGCCGGAATCTCATGTCAGCCCCGTCAGGTCCGGGTTAGCGAGACCGCGGGTTAGCCGGCGCCTTTCGCGTAACTGTGAAGTCCGACGATCCAGAGGTTGACGGCGTAGAGCGTGACCATGATGGAGATGAAGCCCGCCGTCGCGATCAGGGCGGTGCGCCGCCCGCGCCAGGCGCGAAGACTGTGCGAGTGGAGGTAGATCGCATAGACGATCCACGTGATAGCGGCCCAGGTCTCTTTCGGATCCCATCCCCACCACCGGCCCCACGCGTGCTCTCCCCAGATGGCGCCCGCCATGGTGCCGAAGGTCCAGATGGGGAAGCCGAGCAGGATGGCGCGGAAGGTCAACCGGTCGAGCGTCTCGAGTGACGGCAGGCGGGCGGCGATCGCCGAGCCGTTCAGCCACGACTTCGCGCTCGCGCTGCGGTCTTTGACGAGGTAGAGCGCCGCGAAGACGAAGCTCGAGACCAGCACGCCGGAGGACGCCATCATGCTGGTCACGTGGATCTTCAGCCAGTAGCTCTGTAGCGCGGGCACGAGCGGTTCGGGTGACTGGTAAAGGCCGTAACCGATGCCCATCAAGGCGACGATGACGAAGAGTGCGGCACCACCGCCCAGCGACGCCACCGGCCAGCGAATCGTCATCAGCAGGAAGACCGTGACCGCGACCAGGGCCAACATCGAGCTGTACTCATACATGTTCGCCAGCGGGTAGTGCCCGTCGGCGAAGCCGCGGAAGATGATGGCGGCCAGGTGGATCGCGGCGCCCGGAGCGACCAGTGCGATCGCGACCCAGCGGAGCGCTTCCGTGCGGTAGGCGAAGAAGGCGAAGTAGAAGAACATGCCGCCGACGTAGAGACCCATCGCCGCGAAATACAGGTGCAGCGAAAGATCGCCCACGCCGCCGGGCAAGCGAGCCAGATCGCCCCGCACCAGTGTGAAGGCGAGCAGGTAGAACGCCAGCGGGACCAGCCGCCAGAGCGCGGGCCCGCGCCGGCGGGCAACCGTCGCCGTCCCCACGCCTTCCGCGATCGTGGCGCGCGCCATCTCAGATCCCGGCCTTGGCCGTGACCTTGCCGCTGGTAGCGACCGGGGTCAGAGGAATCATCTGCATTGCGTCATCGCGGAAGCGAACCCGCTGGAAGGTGATGCAGTTGACGGGACAATGGTCTTCGCAGATGCGGCAGTTGGTGCAGCGGTCGTAGTTGACGAGGATCTTGCCGGACTTGCCGCCGAATTCCTCCCCCAGCACGGTGTTGCAGATCTCGACGAAGCCGCCGCTCGAGGTGTCGCGGTTTTCGCCGGCGACGACGACGTCCAGTGCCTTCTCGGGGCAGACGTCGTCGCAGGCGCCACAGAGGATGCAGGTCGACTCATCGACATGGTGCACGGTGTCGCACTGAAAGCAGCGCAGCGCCGCGGTGATCGCCTGCTCGTCGTTCCACGGCAGCTCCACCGGCGTCATGTCCATCCGCTTCTCGGCCGGAAGGATGGGGGGCTCCTCGCGCAGGTAATAGTCCGCCTCGCGGTGGTCGTCGGTGGATTCGATGACCGTTAGCGGCTTGGCGTCGCGCGGTACTGACGCACCCAGGAACTCGTTGATCGAGCGCGCCGCCCGATGGCCCCAGGCGATGGCATCGACGATGAACGATGGTCCCTGGACGCAGTCGCCCCCGGCGAACAGCTTCGCCATCTTGGTATGCGCGCCGGTATCGGCCTCCATCAGCTTGCGCGGCGTCAGCGGCACGCCCTGGTCCTGCGGGAAGTCCATGATCTGCCCGGAGGCGAAGATGGCGTAGCGGCAGGGGATCACGTGCTCGGTGCCGGGCAATTTCTGCACCGTGTTGATCAGCAGCTTGCCGCTCTCCGGATCGAATTCCAGCTTGTTCTCGTCGACCCGGATGAACTCCACGCCATTGACGTGGCCGCTGGAATCCGCCTTGATCGCGTTCACGATGACGCCGGTATGCAGCGTCAACCCGATCTCGCGCGCTTCCACCAGCTCGTTGCCGAAGGCGGGTAAACGGTCGGCGGGCTCGATCGACACCATCCACACCTTGCGGGCGCCGCTCTTGATCGAAGTCTGGGCGGCATCGGTGGCGACGGCACCACCACCGATGACGACGACGTCGCCGCCTCGCGGGAAGTTGTCGGGCACGATGTCGTAGGACCGGACCCGCAAGAATTCCATTGCCGAGATGACCTCGGGCAGGTCGGACCCGGGCACCGGCAGGATGCGCCCGGTCATCATGCCGACCGAAAGGAAGACGGCGTCATAGTCGTTGAGGAGCTGCTCGAGCTTGACGTCCTTGCCGACGTTCTGGTTGACCCGGACGTCGACGCCCATGTCGACGATCATCTGAATTTCCCAAAGCAGCTGGTCGTGGTCGAAACGGAAATGCGGAATGCTGGCCGAAAGCAGGCCGCCGAGCTTGGCTTCCCGCTCGTAGAGGTCGACCCCGTAACCCATGAGACGGAGATCCTGCACGGCGGTCATCCCCGCCGGGCCGGAGCCCACCACGGCGACCCGTCTGCCATTCTCCGGCGCCCGCTGCCAATCGATGCGCACTCGGCGGGCCCAGGCGTAATCGGTGGCGAAGCGCTTTAGCGATTTGATCGAGACCGCGTTCTCGGGTCCCTGGACCCAGCCGCGCTTGCAGTCGGTCTCACACGGATGGTTACAGAGCCGTCCCAGCATGGAGGGAAAGGGGTTGGTTTCATGGATGACGAGCCACGAGTCGAGGTAACGGCCCTGCGAGACGTAGTCGACATAGGCCGCGATGTCCTGGTGGATCGGGCAGGCGCGCTGACAGGGCGAGACGGGAACGTTGAGGCCCAGGTCCCGGCTGCCACTAAAGACCTTGTTGGAAGCCGTGTCGGTGGTCGTCTTGCCGATCTCCTCGAGGACCTCGTGGGCGCTCACTATGCCGACGGTCTTCGAAGTTTTCCTGAAGAGTGGTCCCTCGTCCTCGGTCATGAGGACGATCGGCGTGTCCTCCCGATACATGATGTCCGCGCCCGACTCCAGCGAGTCGGCGACGTTGCGCCCCGGCAGCGGCCTGCGCATGTACTGCTCAACCGGCCCGCTGCCATCGGCGAACGCCGCGAGTGCTTCGCGGTGCCCGAAGAGACCGACAAAGGCGCCCCCCTTGACCACCAGGAGCGCGTCGGCTCCCGAGGCCGTCAATCGCGTGAGGGCATCGGCCGCACTCACCTCCGCGGGACAGGTCGGACCGATGGGCTGCAGAACTCGGCTGAGGGTCGGCATCAGGCGGCCGCCATCGCGAACGCGACGTCGCGGGCCGTCAGCGCCCCAAGTGGCATGCCGGAAGAGGTCGTCACGAGGATCACCAGCCGCCCGCTGTCGCGCAGCACGCGCACCGCGTCCG
Source organism: Chloroflexota bacterium (assembly GCA_005889285.1). Taxonomy (GTDB): domain Bacteria; phylum Chloroflexota; class Dormibacteria; order CF-121; family CF-121; genus CF-13. The sequence goes on along the minus strand of VBFF01000172.1, from coordinate 1,678 downwards.
CGAGCGGCAGTTCCGGACGAACCTCCGGCAGCGGTGTGCGCACGATGTCGGCTGCACGCCCGCCCAGCTCCGCCCGCACGTAGCGCTGCAGGATGTCCAGATAGGACACATAGCCCAGCGAGCGCTGGTCGACGATGACGGGGAGTTCGTAGACGCGGTTCTGCGCCATCATCCGGGCCGCCTGGGCGAGGCTGGTGCTGGGGAAGCAGAACGCGAACTGGCCGGACATCGCCTGCTCGACCGTGCGCGCGTCCCGGAGCGCCAAGGGCATCGCTCGAAATTATAGGTGGGCACCACCCGTCATCCTCCCGGCAGCCGACTGTAACGGCGGCGTGACGGATATGGAGGCAGTCCCCCGTTATATGGGTCGGAGTTGGCCAAGAACCTCGCCGAGTCGTCGATGTCTGACCTGGACCTGCCCCGCGAACTGGGGGGCTTCCGTGCCCGTATCCATCTCCCCTATCGAAGCGGCATCTATCGCTTCATCCGCATGCTCGGCCTGGTCACCCTGCTCGCCTCTGCGCTCGGGCTGCTGGCGGCGGTCGCCGGCTTCCCCATCAACTGGGTGAGCATGCTGCTCGCCCTCGTCGCGAGCCTGGTCCTGATCGGGTTCAGCGTCCGCCCGAGCCTGCGCAAGCCGAAATTTTAGAAACGTCTCAAACGCTCGTATGGCACTAAAGCGCCACTCGCGTGGGGCGACGCCCCGGTTCTAATCGGGCTGTAGCAAGCGCAGGACCGCCGCGGTCATGACCTGGAGACCGATGGGCAGGCAGCGCTCATCGATCCGGAACTCGGGCGTGTGATGGACGACGGGCGCTCCCTCCGGCGCCCCGCCCAGAAGGAAGAAGCAACCCGGACGCGCCTCGAGAAAGTAGGCGAAGTCCTCCCCCACCATCAGCGGCGCGAAGGGCACGACCGCGTCCGCGCCGACGACGCTCGTTGCTGCCTCGCTCACCAGTCCCGCGATCGCCGGGTCGTTGATGGTCGGCGGTGTCCCCGAGTCGTGCCGGAATTCGGTGCTGCCCCGCATGGTGCCGGTGATCCCTTCCGCCAGCTGGGCGATCCTCGCCAGGAGGTGCCGTCGCAGCTCCGCATCGAAGGTCCGCAGCGTGCCCTGGATGACGACCTCACCCGCCACGATGTTGGCCGCCGTGCCGCCGTGCACGCTGCCCAGCGTGATCACCACCGGTGACACCGGCGACGTCTCGCGGCTGACCAGCGTCTGCAAGGCAATCACCACCTGCGCGGCGATGACGATGGCATCGATGGTCAGATTGGGCTGCGCCCCGTGACCGCTTCTTCCGCGAATGATCAGGGTGAACATGTCGGCACTCGCCATCACGACACCCGGCGGCACGCAGACCTGGCCGGTTGGCAGCTGGGCCCACACGTGCAGGCCGATCACGCGGTCGATGCCCTCGAGGACGCCCGCGTCGATCATCGGCTTGGCGCCGCCCGCCTGCTCTTCCGCCGGCTGAAAAACAAAACGAACCATCCCCGGTAGCTCGTGGCGTCGCTCGGCGACGAAGCGGGCGAGCTCCAACGCGATCGCCATGTGCACATCGTGGCCGCAGGCATGCATCACACCGGCGCGCCTCGACCGAAACGGCACATCCGCCGTTTCCTTGAGGGGAAGGCCGTCCATATCGGCTCGGACCAGGACCGAACGTCCCGGGCG
>VBFF01000171.1 GCA_005889285.1 Chloroflexota bacterium | reverse complement strand
ACGCCGAGCGCATCCAGTCGCTCGGCGATGTAGTGCGCGGTCTCAGTTTCCTTGAAGCTCAGCTCCGGTGAGGCATGGAGCTCGCGTCGATGGGTGATGAGGTGCTGCGTGACGGCCGCGTTGGACTCATGCACCGCGTGCCGTGGCGTCGAGGCCATCGAAACCATTCTGTCAAACTGAATTCGATGCCGCGTTCGCTTGCCGAGTACCAGCGCAAACGCGATTTCAGTAAGACGCCTGAGCCGAAAGGCACCCCCGAGCCCGCCGGCCAGAACCGCTTCGTCGTCCAGAAGCACTGGGCGACGCGACTCCATTACGACTTCCGCCTGGAAATGGACGGAGTGCTCGTCAGCTGGGCCATTCCCAAGGG
>VBFF01000170.1 GCA_005889285.1 Chloroflexota bacterium | reverse complement strand
CGGGCCGGCGCCGAGCTCACGCAGCAGCAGCCGGTCGAGATGGCGCTCACTGACGGCGAGACGGCGCGCCAGCCCGTCGACGCCGTCGCGATCGACGGTGCCATCCGCAATCAGCCGCATCGCGCGGCCGACGAGATCGCCGCGCACATCCCATTCCGGAGAACCCGGGGACGCATCGGGGCGGCAGCGCTTGCAGGCACGATAGCCGGCAAGCTGCGCGGCGGCCGCGGTGGGGTAGAACGACACGTTCTCTCGCTTAGGGCGGACCGGCGTTGGGCAGCTCGGCCGGCAGTAGATGCCGGTTGTCCTGACGGCGGTGATGAACCAGCCGTCGAAGCGGGCGTCGCGGCTTTCGACAGCCCGGTAGCAGCGCTCGAAGTCGAGGGGTGCGCCAGTCACTGCCGTCCATTGTGAAGGGCGGCGCCGGGATCTGGCTAGCGGAAATCGGACATCCAGGAAGACCGCTTTTGGCGGTCGCGTTCGGGTTCCGTAGACTGGGTCGGTCGTGACGGAACGCGAGCGCAACGATGTCGCCGTGATCGGCGCGGGTCCGGCCGGGCTGGCGGCCGCCGTGTTCGCCGCGGGTGCGCTGAAGACGACCGTGGTCGACGCTTACGGTGCAGGTGGCTCGGCCCCAGCGACGCCGGTCATCAACAGCTACCCGGGCTTCATGGATGGCGTGAGCGGCGCGGACCTCACGCGTCGCATCTACGAGCAGGCTCAGCGGTTGGGTGCGACCTTTGCTCTCATGAATCCCGCGGTCGGTTTGTCGACGCGGGACGGTGAGCACACGGTGACGCTCGCCGACGGGACCACGATTTCCGCACGTGTTGTGGTGATTGCGACCGGGGTGGCGTATCGCACGCTCGGGGTTCCCAGCGTCGACAAGCTGATCGGAGCCGGTGTCACCTATGCGGACGCCGTCGCGGAGCCGGCGACGCTCGCCGGCCAGGAGGTCTTCATCGTTGGATCGACGCCGGCGGCGGCGCAGGCGGCCCTTGAGCTCGCAAAGCATGCATCCAGCGTGACGATGGTGGTTCGAGCCGGGTCGCTCGATGCCGGCGTGCCGGCCGCACTCGCCAAGGAGGTCGACCGGACGCGGAACATCCGGGTCCGGGTCAACACGCAGGTCGTTGAGGGCTTCGGCGAGGGACGCCTCGAGGGCGTGCGCCTGCGCCATCGCGTCAGCGGCACGATCGAGGCGGCGCGGACCCGGGCCCTGGTCATCATGATGGGCGCCGACCCAAACACGGAATGGCTGAAGGGATCGATGCTGCGCGATCCCGCGGGGTATCTCATCACGGGGACGGAGCTCTGGCGCAACGGCCGGTGGCCGGAGGACTGGCCGGCGGAGCGCGCGCCCCTGTTGCTGGAAACCAGCGTGCCGCGCGTGTTCGCCGCCGGCGACGTCCGCCGGGGCGCGGTCCGGCGAGTCACGTCCGCCATCCTCGAGGGGATGCTCGCGATCGCGCTGGCGCGGGAGGCGCTGCGCGAGCACGCCCAGAGCACCGTGGGAGCTGCGAGCTAGCGTTCGGGCGGCCGGCTCGTAGAATTGTCGCGGCACCTGATGGCGTACCAGACCCTTTACCTCAAGTACCGGTCCCAGCGATTTGGCGACCTGGTCGGGCAGGATGCGATCGCCCAGACGCTGCGAAATGCCGTGGAGCAGGGTCGCGTCGCGCACGCCTACCTATTCTGCGGCGTTCGTGGCACGGGCAAGACGTCGACCGCCCGCATCCTGGCGAAGGCGATCAACTGTTTGGACCGGCGCGGCGCGGAGCCCTGCGGCGTCTGCGCGAACTGCGTCGAAATCGGCTCCGGCGCGGCCGTTGACCTGATTGAGATCGATGCGGCCTCCAACCGCGGCATCGACGAGATCCGGGATTTGCGCGAGCGGGTCAAGTACCTGCCGGCGACCTTGAAGGTCAAGGTGTACATCATCGACGAGGCTCACATGCTGACCACGGAGGCCTTCAACGCACTGTTGAAGACGCTCGAGGAGCCGCCCGCGCACGTGGTCTTCGTGCTGGCGACCACCGAGCCACACAAGATACCGCTGACGGTGGCCTCGCGCTGCCAGCGATTCGACTTCCGCCGGATCGACACTGGCGCGATCGCGGCGCACCTGGCGTCGATCGTCGAGCAGGAGCAGGTCAAGGTGGACCCGCCGAGCCTGGCGTTGCTGGCTCGACTGGCTCGCGGCAGCATGCGCGATGGCATCACGCTGCTGGACCAGCTGATCTCGCAGGGCGGCGAGGAGCTGACCGTGCAGAAGACGCACGAGTTGCTGGGCCTCGCTGACCCCGATACGCTGGTCCGGCTGCTGGCGGTCGTGACGGAAGGCGACGGGGCCAAGATGCTGGGCGAGCTGCAGCGGTTTTACGATGCCGGTGGCGACGTACGCCAGCTGGTCCGTGGATTGCTGGGCGCGATCCGCGAGGCCGCGCTGCTCTCGGTCGGCTACCAGGACGCGGAAAGCCTGGGTGGTGCGGCGTCGGCCGGATTGGAGCGGATCGGTCGCGCGGCCGGGCGTAATGCGCTGCTCTCACTCTGGAAAGGCCTGATGGAGATGGAGCCGGAGGTGCGCAAGGGCGCGGATGCACGCCTGCTGCTCGAAGTGACGCTGTTGTCGAACATGATGCGACCGGTACCGGTGACGGTGCCTGTGGCCACGCCGACGACCGAGGCGGTCGGTGGCGAGCGGATGATCGAGCCGGCCATGGACGCCGAACCGGCGATGCTCGGGCCCGACGCGCGTTGGGACGCGCTGAAGCAGCGGCTTCCGAAAATGGTGGGGAGCTTGCTGATGGACGCGCGCCTTGCCGAAGTCAAGGAGGGCCTGGTACGGATCGAGTTTCGCTATCCAGCCCACGCCGAGCTGATGCAGAAAGCCTCCAACCGGGAAACGCTGCTTGTCGCGGTGCGGGAGATCTTTGGGGCGGACAGTCGCGTCGAGCTGGTGGCGGGGGAGAAGAAGCCGTCCGCGCCGGCGCCTGCGCGCCCGGCGGGATCCATCGCCGACGACCCCCTCGTGAAAGAGGCCATGAACCGATTCGACGCGACCAATGTGCGGGTCACCCCGCGAGGGAGGGGCTAGATGGGTCAGCAGTTCAAGATGCTCAAGCAGCTGCAGCAGATGCAGGCCAAGATGGCCAAGATCCAGGAAGACCTGGGCCAAAAGACGGTGACCGGCACCGCAGGGGGCGGCGTCGTCGAGGTGGTGGTCAATGGTCACCAGAAGGTGCTGTCGGTCACGGTCAAGCCCGAAGTTGTCGATCCCGCCGACGTCGACATGCTCCAGGACCTGGTACTGGCCGCGGTGAACGACGCCATGGACAAGGCGCGCGACCTGGCGAGCAAGGAGATGGGCGCCGTCACGGCGGGGATGGGGCTTCCCCCCGGCTTGATGGGGTAGCCGATGACCCGGGTGATGGAGGAACTTGGCCGGCTGCCCGGCATCGGCCCGAAGACCGCGCAGCGCCTATCCTTCTATATATTGCGCGCGCCACGGGAGTCGGTCGACCGGCTGGCGACCGCCCTGGTCGAGGTCAAGGCTCGCATTCGCTTCTGCGACGACTGCTTCTTCATCGCCGAAGGCGAGCGGTGCACGATCTGCCTGTCGAGCCGGCGCGATCGGAGCGTGCTGTGCGTGGTGGAGGAGCCCCTCGATGTGCTCGCCATCGAGCGTACGGCTGAGTACCACGGTTTGTACCACGTGCTGCACGGCGCGTTATCGCCGATTGACGGCGTCGGTCCGGCGGAGCTCAAGATCGCGGAACTGCTTCGCCGCCTGCGCCGTGAGCCGGTCGGCGAGGTGATCCTGGCGACCGACCCGGACATGGAAGGTGAGGCGACCGCGGCCTACCTGGCCGAGCAGCTGGCCCCGCTGGGCATCCGCACCTCGCGGCTCGCCCACGGATTGCCGGTTGGGGGCGAGCTGGAATACGCCGACGAGTTGACGCTGGCCCGGGCGTTCAGTGGGCGACGGGCCTTTTAGATGGAGGAGGAGCGCGAGGTCGCCTGGCTGGCGATGCCGGAGAAGGCGCCGGTGATGGATGAAGCCGGCGACGAGATCGGCCGAGCCGAGGAGCTGCTTGGTGACCGGGAGGATGACATCTTCCACGGGATCGTGGTGAAGCTGGCGCGCGGCGGGCACAGGGTGGAGGTGCGAGCCGACCGGATCCCGAAGATTACGACCCACCGCGTCTATACGGACCTGGCCGCAGACGAGCTCGAGCAGCTGCCGGAATATCGGTAGGTCGGAGGCGGCTCGGCCGTTTAGCGGCCGAGTCGGTAGGGTAGGCTAAGGGAGCGTTCGCACCTTCTTGACAACTAAACGCCCCTATGGGGTATCATTCTCAAGCTGCCCGAGAGGCGGGAGGTAATCCTGCGCTTAGGGCTCGGCGAGCACCTTAACAATTGAAGAGTGGAACGGACTTCTCCGAGAAGGCCCTTCGAAATGTCGTAGGGACCCCTGATTCGATTCTTTAACCTCAGCCCTGTTGTGGGGTCGAGGTTTTTAACGGAGAGTTTGATCCTGGCTCAGGATTAACGCTGGCGGCGTGCCTGACACATGCAAGTCGAACGGGTGCTAACTGCCCGCAAGGGTGGTTAGCGCTAGTGGCGGACGGGTGAGTAACACGTGGGCAACCTGCCTGAGAGTGCAGAATAACCCTGCGAAAGCAGAGCTAATACTGCATGTGGTTGTCGGATGGCATCATCTGACAACTAAAGTCGCAAGACGCTCTCAGATGGGCCCGCGGCCTATTAGCTAGTTGGTGAGGTAACGGCCCACCAAGGCTATGATGGGTAGCTGGTCTGAGAGGACGGACAGCCACACTGGGACTGAGACACGGCCCAGACTCCTACGGGAGGCAGCAGTGAGGAATTTTCCGCAATGGGCGAAAGCCTGACGGAGCAACGCCGCGTGAGGGATGAAGTCTCTAGGGATGTAAACCTCTGTTGGG
>VBFF01000169.1 GCA_005889285.1 Chloroflexota bacterium | reverse complement strand
CGAGCGCGCCTCGGTGACCACGGTATCGGCCGAAGCGCGAGCGCAGGGCGTGGTCGAGGGGATGAGCCTCAACCAGGCTCAACAGTTTGCGCCGGACGCGATCTTTCAAGCGGTCGACGAGGAGGCCACAGCCAGGGTCCGCCAGTCCCTGCTCCTGACCCTGCACCACTTCACTCCCGACGTGGCTGCCGGTGAGGATCCTGGCTGTGCCTTCCTCCGTCTCGACCGCCTGGCTCTGCGCTGGCCCGACCGTTCGCAATTGCTGGCCGCCATCAGCCGTGCCATCGACGCCGCCATTCGCGTCAGGCCGGTGATTGGCATGGCATCGTCGATGTTCGTCAGTGCGGTCGCGGCGGCTCACGCGACAACCACGGTCCCCCTGATCGTCGAGCACGAGCAGACGCGAGCCTTTCTCGCACGCTATCCGATCGATGTCCTTCCAGTCGATGACGACCTGCGCGAATACCTCGAGCTGCTGGGCATCAAGACGATCGGCCGTCTGCAGGCGATCTCGCGCCCCGCGTTTCGCCGCCAGTTCGGCCAGAAAGCCCTCCAGGTCTATGACCTGGCGGTTGGCGATGACCGGCGCCGGTTACGACCCTTTAGACCGGCCGTCCGAATCGAGGAAAGCGAGCCCCTCGAGCCACCGGTCGACAACACCCAGGCACTGCAATTCATCGCCCGCGCGCTGGCTGAACGCGTCAGCGCATCGCTGCTCGCTCAAGGTCTGGGGACCAGGGCGATCCGGATCAGGCTCGACCAGGAGTCGGCGCCGGCGCTTACGATCGAGGCGCGCTTTGCCTACCCGATGACGACTGCGGGCGAGCTGTTCGACGGCATCCGTCCGCGCCTGCTGCGCGCGTCGATCGTCGCGCCGCTGGAACGGATCACGCTGCGCGCCGGCCGCCTGGAAGCGGCCTATATCCGCCAGCCGGGGCTGCTGATGCGCCGCGATGGCTTCAAGGAATCGATCGCCGATGCCATCGCGCGCCTGCAGGAAGAATATGGGTCGTCGCTAGTGCAGCGCGCGGAAGTGCGCCGCGATGCCGCGCCGCTCCCGGATCACCGGATCCTGTGGAAACCGGCATGACGGAATTGCTCGCGCCGGCAAGGCCGGTCCGGGTGCGCGTCGATGCGGATGGCGTACCGACCCACCTCGAGTCGGCGGCCGGGTGGCAGCCGGTGACGCGCGTGCTCAACCGTTGGCGGATCGACTGTGATTGGTGGCGCAACCCGGTCTCCCGCGAGTACTGGCGGCTGCTGATCGACGACGACCTCGCGCTGGAGTGCTACTGCGACCGGGTCGGCGCCGAATGGTTTGTCGAGCGGGTCTATGACTAGCGCCTACGCCGAGCTGCACTGCCATTCCAACTACTCCTTCCTCGAGGGCGCATCGCATCCGGACGAGTTGGTGGCGCGTGCCCGCGACCTGGAGATGCCAGCACTCGCCATCACCGACCGCAACGGCTTCTACGGGGCGGTCAAGTTCCTCGGCGCGGCGCAGCGCGCGGGCATCCAGCCGATCATCGGCACCGAGCTGACGATCGACGACGGGACCAGGCCGCCCAAGGACCGCGTGGATTACGACCGCTGGGGGGACCGGCTGCTGCTGCTCGTCGAGGACAAGCTTGGTTACACGAGCCTCTGCCGCGTGATCAGCATGGCGCAGATGCCCAACGCAAAGGGCATGGCGCGCTTGCCGGCGGACCAGCTGGCGTCACTGAGCGGGCACCTGATCGCGCTGGTGGCCGATCCCAAAGAGCGGCTGCCCTTCTACCAGGAGATCTTCGGCTGCGATCGCGTCTTCATCGAATTGCACGATCACCTGGCGCCGGACGATCGCTCGCGCAACCAGGCGCTGCTGGACCTGGCCGAGCGCCACGGCGCGCCGCTGGTCATCACCAACGAGGTCTTCTATGCGACACCCGACCGGCACCGGCTCCACGACGTCCTCACCGCGATCCGTCATCGCACCACGCTCGACGAGGCACAGCCTTACCTGCATCCAAACGCCGAACACTACCTCAAGTCCGGCGCCGAGCTCCGCCAGGTCTTCAGCCGCTACTCGCAGCAGGTCGCCGACGAGGGCCTGGCGCATGCCGCCGAAATTGCGGGGCGCTGCCGCTTCAGCTTCGATCTGGTGAGCGCGCGCTTTCCCGGGTTCCCGGTCCCGACGGGAGAGACGCCGTACTCCTTTCTGTACCGGCTGTGCCAGGACGCCGTGAGGGAGAAATATCATCCGGTCACCTCCGAGGTCGCGGCCCGCCTGCAGAAAGAGCTCGACGTCATCAACAAGACCGGCTTTTCCGAGTTCTTCCTCATCAACTGGGACCTGATGCGGTTTGCCCGGTCGCGCGGCATCCCGGGTCAGGGGCGTGGCTCGGCGGCGGACAGCATCGTCGCCTACCTGCTCGGCATCACGCGGGTCGATCCGATCGAGCACAACCTGCTCTTCGAACGCTTCCTCCACGAGGAGATGACGACGACACCCGACATCGATATCGACTTCTCGACCGCCCACCGGGAGCAGGTCATCCAGTACGTCTACGAAAAATACGGACCGGAGCGGACCGGGATGGTCTGCAACGTCGTCACTTACCGCCAGCGCTCCGCGATCCGCGAGGTGGGAAAGGCGCTCGGCTTCAAGGAGGAAACGATCGACCACCTGGCGAAGTCGGCCTCCGCCTGGCACCCGGAGAGCCCGGAGACGATCGCCCAGGCGGCCGGCTATCCGACGGCCAACGCCACGAAACCCTGGCAGCAGCTCTTCGACCTCGCCACCCAGATCCTCGATTTTCCTCGGCACCTCTCGATCCACGTCGGCGGCATGCTCGTCACCGGCGAGCCGCTGATCGACATCGTGCCGGTCGAGCGCGCCACCATGCCGGGCCGCATGGTGGTGCAGTTCAACAAGGATGACGTCGAGGAACTGGGGCTGATCAAGATGGACATGCTCGGCCTGCGCATGCTCTCGGTGGTCGCCGAGGCGCTCGACCTGATCGAGGCCGACACTGGCGTCCGCCCCGACCTCGATGCGCTCGACTTGAAAGATCCGCAGGTCTACGAGCTGTGCAAAGAAGCCGACACCATTGGGGTCTTCCAGATCGAGAGCCGGGCGCAGATGCAGACACTGCCGCGCTCGCGTCCGGAAACGTTCAATGATTTGGTCGTCGAGGTCGCCATCATCCGCCCCGGACCGATCCAGGGCGATGCGGTGCATCCGTATCTGCGGCGCAAGCAGGGCAGGGAGCCGGTGATGTACATCCATCCGCGCCTGAAGCCAATCCTGGAAGAGACGCTCGGTGTCGTTCTCTACCAGGAGCAGATTCTGAAAATCTCGATGGAGTGCGCCAGCTTCTCGAGCGCCGAAGCGGACCGTTTCCGGCGAGCGATGAGCAGCCATCGCTCCCACGACTTGATGGCGGCGATCCGCGAACGCTTTCTCAGTGGCTGCGCGCAGAACGAGATCCCGCAGGCGGCCGCCGAGGAGATCTTCACCAAGCTAGCGGCGTTCGCCGAGTTCGGCTTCACCAAGTCGCACGCGGCCGCCTTCGCCCGCACCTGCTACGAGACGGCCTGGCTCAAGCTGCACCACGCGCCGGCGCTCTATGCCGGGCTGCTCAACAACCAGCCGATGGGTTTCTATCACCCGCACGTGCTCGTGGAGGATGCCAAGCACCACGGCGTCAAGATCCTGCCGGTCGACATCAACAAGAGCTACGTGCGCTGTACCGTCGAAGGCGGTGCGCTGCGGCTCGGCTTCAACTACGTGCATGGCGTGGGCGACAAGGCGCTCGAGGTCCTCGAGGAGGCCCAGCTCAAGGGTCCGGTCGGGTCGCTCGAGGAATTCTGCCGCCGCATCCGGCTGACGACGCAATCCCGCAACGGCCTGACCAAAGCGCAGGTGCAGAACCTGGTGCTGGCCGGTGCCTTCGATGCCTTGGAGCCGAACCGGCGGGAGGCGGTCTGGCGCTTCAACGAGCATGCCGACGATTGGCAGCACTCGCCGATGCTGGCCGAGCCGTCGGAGTCGGTGAGCTTGACGCCGATGACGCACCGCGAGCGGGTCGCGACCGACTACCGGCTACTCTCGCTGACGACCACCGACCACCTCATTCATTTCTACCGGCCCCAGTTCAATGCACTGCACGTGATCGACTCGAAGACGATCCGGTCGAGCGTCCGCGACGGCGCGAAGGTGCGAGTCGGCGGGCTGGTGATCACGCGGCAGTCCCCCTCGACCGGCAAGGAGTTCAAGTTCTTCACGCTGGCCGACGAGTTCGGCCACGTCGACGTCATCTTGCGGCCGCCGATCTACCAGCGGTACCGGCAGGTCGCAAACCTGGAGCCGATCCTGATCATGGACGGGCGCTTGCAGAAACAGGATGGCGTAATGAGCGTGCTCGTCGACCATGTCGAGGCCGCGCCTTCACTTCCCGACGAAGACGTCTTCCCGGCCTCGCGAAACTACCGTTGATGCGTCACAATCGACATCGTGGTCATGTCCGCAGGTCTCCCCATCGTCGTGGTTCTGGCAGTTGTGGGCGCCATCGTTCTTGTGCTGCTCCTTCGTCGCGGCTAGGGGCGCAAGGGCCAGATCAGAGGCGTTCCATTTCCAGGGTGGCCCGTGCGGCGCCATGCGGGGCCACGAGCCGAGCCGGCCGGCCGCGAACAAATAGCTGCTCGACCTCGATCGCGTCCCAGCCATGCGGGAGCACGACAGGACGCGTCAACCACTCTGCTGGTTCCGCCGAGCTGAGCTGCAGCCCGGTGAGGCCGTACAGGCAGCTCATCAAGAATCCACCCAGGTTCGCCATGAAGGGGCCGGTGCGTGGTTTCTCGGGGAACCGTTTGCGGCTGAACTCATTGGTTTCGGTAAACGGATCTTCGATGAAATCGGCATAGCCCTTCTCGAACCAGTGGAGCGCACCCGCTCGGTCGCCCAGCCTTGCCGCGTGGGTGCCCAGCAACGCCGAGAGCATGGGATAGCCGACGAATTCGCCGGCGCGCTCCAGGTAGAACTCGATCGTCCCGCGCTCCAGGGGCCCTTCGACCGGGTAGTTGAAGGGGAACAATCCGGCCAGGGCTTCCGGCGTAGAAGCCGCGACGCCCTTGTCCGCAGGTGAGTAGCGGTCATGGTTGAGGATGATCCGCCGATCCGTGTCGACCGGCAGGTACATGCCGCGCGCGATCTCGTTCCACCGGTCCGCGTCGGGCCGCTTCAAGCGGCAGGCGAACGCCGCCGCCTCCTGCAGGACCATGCTTGCCGCCATGTTGACGTAGGCATTGTTGTCGACGGGATCGGTCTGCTCGGCGACGCCGATCACCTGTTTGATCTCGTACCCGCGTT
>VBFF01000168.1 GCA_005889285.1 Chloroflexota bacterium | reverse complement strand
ACGGCTTTGCGTGAAAGATTGACGCGACCCTGGCGATCGACCTCGGTCACCTTGACGTCGATCTCGTCGCCGACGTTGACGGCGTCCTCCACCCGCTCAACGCGGTCCTCAGCGAGCTGGCTGATGTGGACCAGGCCGTCCTGGTTGGGCATGATCTGGACGAAGGCGCCGAAGGGCATGATACGGACTACCTTGCCGCGGTAGTTCTTCCCCACCTCGACCTCGCCGGTCAGGTCGCGGATCAGCTGTTCGGCCTTGGCGGCCGACTCCCCGTTGACCGAGCCGATCACGACCCGGCCATCGTCCTCGATGTCGATGCTGGTGACGCCCGAGTCCTCGATGATCTTGCGGATCATCTTGCCTCCGGGGCCGATCACTTCGCGGATCTTGTCGGGATGGATCTGGACCGTGATCATGCGCGGCGCATACTGCGACATCGCCGAGCGCGGCTGGCTCAATGCCGCATCCATCTTGTCCATGATGAAGAAGCGGCCTTCCTTGGCCTGCTGAATCGCACCAGCCATGGTGTCGATGCTGATGCCCTTGATCTTCATGTCCATCTGCATGGCGGTGACACCCTGCCGGGTGCCCGCCACTTTGAAGTCCATGTCACCCAGGGCATCTTCGACGCCCTGGATATCGCTCAGCACGGCGACCTTCCCGTCGCCGGTGATCAAGCCCATGGCGATGCCGGCCACCTGTCCCTTGATTGGCACGCCGGCGTCCATCATGGCCAGGCTGGAGCCACACACACTCGCCATCGACGTCGAGCCGTTGGACGAGAGGATCTCGGTCACGAGCCGGATGGTGTAGGGGAATTCCTCTTCGCTCGGCACCACGGGCAGGAGCGCCCGCTCGGCAAGCGCACCGTGACCGATCTCGCGCCGCCCAGGCGAGCGGAGCGGCCGCGCCTCGCCGACGCTGAAGGGCGGGAAGTTGTAGTGATGCATGAAGCGTTTGAACTCTTCGAGACCGAGCCCGTCGAGCTTCTGCTTGTCACCAATGGACCCAAGGGTGACGATGCTGAGCGCCTGGGTCTGACCCCGGGTGAACAGCGCCGACCCGTGGGTACGTGGCAGGATGCCGACCTCGCAGGTGATCGGCCGGATCTCGGTCGTCTTGCGCCCGTCCGGACGCAGACCCTCATCGAGGATCTTGTTACGGACGCGCTGCTTGACCTTGGCTTCGAAGCTCTTCGCCAGGTAGGGCAACCGGTCTGCGAATTGCGGGCCGAGCTCCGTGAGGGTCTCCTTCTTCAGGTCGTCGAGCGCGGACTCGCGCAGCGCCTTGTTGGGATTGAAGAGTGCCTGGTCGAGCCGTTCCGCCAGGAAGCGGTCGACCGCCGCATCGACCTCGGGGTCCTTGGGGCTTTCCGGCACGGCGACTTTCGGCTTGCCGACCTCGCGGGCGAAAGCCTCCTGCATCTCGCAGATCCGGACGATCTCGCGATGCGCCAGACGGAGCGCCTCGACGATCGTCTCTTCGGGCACTTCCTTGGCCCCGGCTTCCACCATGATGATGGCGTCCCGGGTACCGGCCACGACGAGGTCGAGCTTGCTCTCCTCCATCTTGTTGACCGGTGGGCCGACAACCAGCTGGTCGTCGAGCATCCCGATGCGGACGGCCCCGATCGGCCCCTGGAAGGGGATCGGGGAGATCGTGAGCGCCAGCGAGGCGCCGTTGATGGCCATGGTGGCCGGATCGGCGTCCTGATCGACGGAGAGCACGGTCGCGACCACCTGCACGTCATTGCGGAAGTCCTTAGGGAAGAGCGGACGGATGGGTCGGTCGATCAAGCGGCTGTTGAGAATGGCCTGCTCGCTGGGACGTCCCTCGCGGCGGATGAAGCCGCCCGGGATCTTGCCCGCCGCATAGAGCTTCTCCTCGTAGTCGCAGGTGAGCGGAAAGAAGTCGATCCCCTCCCGCGGCGTCGACGACATCACGGCGGTGACGAGCAGCATGGTGTCGCCCATACGCACGGTGACTGCGCCTGATGCTTGCTGGGCAACGTGACCGGTCTCGACCTTCAGGGTCCGCCCACCAATTTCGAGTTGTGTTGTATTCACGATTCCTCCTGGGGCCGCGCGAATGGCGGCACGAAAAAAATGATCGGCAGTCGGCCCAGGCGGTTGCTGTCTTGCGGGTTAGGGGTTGGGGTTCGAAGAAAAGGAACCCTTTCTCCGTGCACCAATCTCTAACCCTATGCGAGGCGGCCCCGCCCGGGCATGGAGTCAATAACTCTAGGCCGTCACCTCCGGAGCCCGAGCTTGGCGATAATCGCTCGGTAGCGCTCAATGTCGGTGCGCTGCAGGTAGTTCAATAGCCGCCGGCGCTTCCCGACCAGCTGGAGCAGCCCGCGACGTGAGTTGTGGTCGTGGGCGTGCGCCTTGAGGTGGTCAGTGAGGTGATTGATCCGTTCGCTGAAGATCGCGATCTGGACTTCGGACGATCCGGTGTCCTTGTCATTCAGACGGTTGGCCTCGATGACGCCCGTCTTGGTAGCTGTTGCCAGTCGATGTACCTCCTAAATTCGCTTGCCCGAGTGCCGTTGGCTAGTCGGACACCCGCGCTCGGTCAGACGAGAGTATACCCGAAGACCTCCAATCGATAACCTGCAGCGCGCCCGGGACGATCTCGAACACCGCCGGCGTCGTGCCGGCGAGCTCTCCGTCGGCCTCCACCCCGATCGGCTCATCGCTTTCGATCTCGACGCGCCGAGCTTTTCCAAACTCGACCTGGGACAACCGGCCGTGCGTCCCGCGATAGAGCATCGGCAGGCTGCGGATCCCCAGCCAGCGGCTGACATCGCCAATCGTCACGACGTCGAACCAGCCGTCATCCGGCTGGGCTTGGGGAGCCATCCGCATGGCCCCGCCAAGGTACGCGCCGTTGGCGACGGCGATGGTTCGAACGCGCCGCTGCAGGACCGGGCCCTGGTCCAGACGAAGGCGCACCAGCGTATTGCGGTGCCGAAGCAAGCTGATGACCGCGGCTCCCAGGAAATTCACGGTCCCGCCGAAGAGCCCCGGCCCGCGGGCGGCGCGTCGCACGATCTCGGCACCGATGCCAGCGTCCGCGACGTTGATGAAGTAGCGGCGACCCGTTGAGGTGGAGAGCCGGCCGGCGTCGAGCGGGCGCCAGCGATCCGAGGTCAGCCAGGCGGCCACGTCCTCGGGCCGCCGCGGGCTCGCGACACTGCGCCGCAGGTCAGCGCCGGTGCCGCGTTGCAGGAATCCAACCCGTGGCGGACGGGCCGTCGGGCGGCGCAGCAGGCCGTT
>VBFF01000125.1 GCA_005889285.1 Chloroflexota bacterium | reverse complement strand
GGGCCAGAGCCGGTCGAGCGATTTCAGGTACTTGAACTGCCGGAAGGCCTCGACCGGAGGGAAGAGATCGTCGGTCCACCCGGAGACCGAGAAAATCGCCACCTCGCGCTTGGCGACCTGGGGCGCCCAGAACTCATCCTGGTAGAAGGCGCCGCGCAACTCCGTCAGGCCGCGGCGGAGCTCCTTGATGTAGACCGGGCGATCCGTTCCGGCTGATCCTGCATCGTAAGGATCGCCCACCACCACCGCGTCGTTGAACCAACCCGGAAGATTCTCTGGCGTCGTTTCGAAAAAACCCTGGGCCAGCCCCTGGAAGAAGAAACCCGTCGCGTAACTGTCCTTGATAACCCCAACCGGGTTGCCATCCCCCGTGTCGGAGGTGGGACTGCCCGACGATGACGAGTAGATCGTCCCATCGAATGGTCCCTTGTGGCCGTTGGGCGCCAGGCTGTAGCCAAGGTCCGTCCACGGATATTTCGGCACGGCGACCTGCAGATGGAGCACGGGAAGCTCAGGGTGCGTCGCGCTGAACGCGTCCCAAACCGGCTGGCTCGCCTGCATCCATGACTCTCCGCCGCCATAGGAGCCGCCCGTCACGGCCACGGCATTCGTGTCGACGTCCGGGAAGGCTTTCGCCACCTCGGCGGCAAGCCACTGCGTGTCTTTGATTTCGTAATCGCGACTCTTGAGATGAATCGTGCCAAACGGCTGGCAATACGACCCTGGCTCGTCCGGCGGCAGGCTGCAGGGCGAATGACCGGCCGGCGTATCCGGTTGATCGGTGCGTTTTGAGTCCCTGCCCAGGTCGAGGAAGCCACGGGCGGTATAGGTGAGCACGTAAAAACCGTGCTCGGCGAACCAATGGTTGTTCCAACGCCACTTGTCGGCGTTGTCGCCCTCGTCAGTGGTCGACTCCCACTCGTGCTTGTTGTTGCCGAACCCATGCAGCATGACGATCAGCGGATGACGATCGCCCACTCCCGACTTCGGAAGTGTCAGGTCGACATCGAGCGGGGAGCCATCCCAGCTGGTGACCTCACCGGAGCAGATTTGAACGTCTGGGAACTGGCCACAGGTGTCCAGCCCGGGAACGCCGCCGGTTGCCTGTGCCGGAGCGGCCGAGGCAAAAGACGACAGACCCAGCACGATGGCCGGCACGATGGCCGTCCGCCGCATGGTTTCCCTCCGGCTGATCCCGCGAGCGAGCTGAACCCTTAGAACGGTTTAGCGCATGGAGTCCAACGCGCGCAACTGTCGCTATTCGCCCTTCCAGCTGGGCTTGCGCTTTTCGGCGAAGGCGGTAAGCCCCTCTTTGGCATCGGCGGTCTCGAACAGACGGAAGATGCCTTCCCGCTCCAGCGCCAGCGCGCTTTCCAGCGACATCTCGAGTCCCTGCTTCGCGACGAGCTTGATCTCTCCGATGGCCGCTCTGGGACCGCCCGCCAGGGTGGCCGCGAATGCGATCGCCTCGGGCAGCAGCCGGTCCGGCGCGAGCAGTCGATCGACGATGCCCAGCTCCGCCGCGGCCTTCGGGTCCAGCGGCTTGCCGGTCAGGAGCAGCTCCACCGCCTTCTGCCGGCCGATCAGGCGCGGCAGGCGCTGGGTGCCGCCGTTTCCGGGTAGCAAGCCGAGCGTGACTTCCGGAACGCCGAGCCTGTATTCGCCTTCCGCGGCAAAGCGGAAATCGGCGGCGAGCGAGATCTCCAGGCCACCGCCAAGGCAGTGGCCGCCGATAGCGGCGATGAAGACCTTCGGCGTGTGCTCCATCTTGAGCAGGACCTCGTGCATGTGGAGGATCGTCATCGCCCGCGCTTTGGGGGTGACGCTGCGGAACATGCCGATGTCGGCGCCGGCGCTGAAGAACTTGGGAAGGTCCGACATCAGCACCACGGCGCCGATCGCCTCGTCGAAGCGGATCTCATCGATCGCGGCATTGAGGTCGTCGATGAATTGCCGGTCATACGAATTCGCCGGCGGCCGATTGAGGTGAATGAGGGCGACGCCGCCCTGCTCCCTGGTGACCGACACAACCCTGGCCGAGGTGGTCGCTTGCTCCATCGATCCCTCCTTTGTGTACCCTGAAGTCTAGTTCGCATCGGCATTTGGAGGACGAGGAATACATGAGCACGATGGTGATTGACGGCAAGCCGGCGTCGGCCCGTTCCGGCGCGACCGTGGAGATCCACGACCCTGCGACCGGTGAGCGCGTCGACACCGTCCCGCAGGCCGGCGTCGAGGAAACCCGACAGGCAATCGACGCGGCCCACGCGGCGTTCCGCGGCTGGGCCGACACGCTGCCGCAGAAGCGTACGCAGATTCTGATGAAGGGCGCGGCGCTCGCGCGTCAGCACCTCGACGAGGTCGCCTCCTTGCTCACCCGCGAACAGGGCAAGCCGCTGCGCGACTCGAAGATCGAGGCCGAGCGTTTCGTCGAGAACATCGAGTTCTACGCGATGCTGGCTGCGTCGGGCGCGATCCGCGGCAAGCACGTCCAGCTCTCGGTGCCCGGCGCCTATGGCATGGTCGTCCGGCGCCCGCTGGGTGTCGTGGGCGCGATCATCCCCTGGAACTTCCCGCTTACCCTGCTCGCCAACAAGATCGCGCCCGCCCTCGCCGTCGGGAACACGGTGGTCGCCAAGCCCGCCAGCAGCACCCCACTCTCCACCATCCGGCTCGTCGAGTTGATGAACGAGGGTGGTCTTCCGCCCGGTGTTCTCAACGTCGTGGTAGGCCCCGGCGCCGTGGTTGGCCAGGAACT
>VBFF01000050.1 GCA_005889285.1 Chloroflexota bacterium | reverse complement strand
TCGAGCATCGCTTCCTATAAGATTGGCGAGGTCGCCGAGCTCCTGGGTGTCAGCGTCGACAGCGTTCGACGCCTGACCGACAGCGGTCGGCTGGCGACCGTCAGGACGGCAGGCGGCCAGCGTGTGGTTGATGCGCGGCAGCTCGCGCGCTACATGGCGGCGGTCCCGGCGGAGCTGAAACCGGAAACCACCGTCGGGCGATCCGCGCGCAATCACTTTCCGGGCATCGTGACTCGCGTCGTCAAGGATCGCGTCATGGCGCAAGTCGAGATTCAGGCCGGCTCGCACCGGCTCGTTTCGCTCATTTCCCGGGAGGCAGCCGACGAGCTCGGCCTCGCCCCCGGCGTTCGCGCGGTCGCCGTGGTCAAAGCGACGAACGTGATCGTCGAGCTGCCACGGCGCTGAGGTGCCAATGCGCGCGCGAGTCGTTACCGCACTGCTCCTCGCCGGTATCGTCGGCCTCGCCAGCGCATGTGGCCCATCGGGATCGGGAAGCGCCAGTCCGTCCGGGCCCAGTGGGGCGATCACCGTATTTGCCGCGTCGTCGTTGAATGCCGCGTTCACCACGATTGGTGCCGATTTCGAAAAGAGCCATCCAGGCACGATGGTGAGGTTCAGCTTTGCGGGGTCATCGTCGCTAGCCGCACAGATTCAAGAGGGCGCGCTCGGCGACGTCTTCGCTTCCGCGGACCAGCCGAACATGCAAAAGCTCGTACAGGCCGGGCTCACGGCGGAATCACCGATGGTGTTCGCGCGCAACGATCTCGAGATCGTGGTGGCGAAGGGGAATCCGAAACACATCGCCTCGCTTGCCGACCTGGCTCGCTCAGGGCTGGTGATCGTGCTCTGCGCGCCGGCGGTTCCATGCGGGCACTACGCAGCCCAGGCATTGCAGAAAGCCGGGGTGAGCGTGAAGCCCGCCAGCCAGGAGGCGGATGTGAAGTCCGTCCTGAGCAAGGTGGCGCTCGGCGAGGCGGACGCCGGCATCGTTTACGTCACGGACGTGAAAGCCGCCGGCCAGTCGGTTGAGGGCGTCGCCATTGCACCAGCGCTCAACGTGGTGGCGGAGTATCCAATTGTCATCCTCAAGGATTCGCAGAACAGGGCGTTGGCCAGGGCGTTCATCAGTTACGTCCACACCGGTGGCCGGGAGACCCTTGCCCGCTATGGCTTTACCAACCCGTAGTCGTCGCAGGCTGCGACCCTCGGCACCCCTTCCGATCGTCATCCTGGCCAGTGCAGGTGCCGCATTTTTCATCATCCCGCTGCTCGGCTTGCTGCTCCGCACGCCCTGGGCGTCGGCCTGGCAGCAATTGGGCTCAGCTGAGGTGCTCGCGGCTTTGCGCTTGTCGTTGCTGGCATCCCTTTCCGCGACCGCGATCGCGCTCACCCTCGGCGTGCCACTGGCCTGGACCTTTGCGCGACTCACCTTCCCGGGGCGGTCGGTGTTGCGCGCCCTCACAGTGTTGCCCATGGTGCTTCCCCCGGTGGTCGGTGGCGTCGCGCTGCTGCTCGCCTTCGGCCGCCGAGGCCTTGTCGGTGGGTGGCTGGCGACGACCTTCGGGGTCCACCTACCTTTCACAACGGCCGGCGCCATCATCGCGGAGACGTTCGTCGCGATGCCGTTTCTGGTGATCACCGTCGAGGCCGGGCTCCGCTCCATGGACACGCGGTTCGAGGACGCCGCCCGGACGTTGGGGGCCAGCCGGTGGACGGTGCTCTGGAGGGTGACCCTCCCGCTCGTGCGACCGTCCCTCATCGCCGGAGCGGTGCTGTGCTGGGCGCGGGCGCTAGGCGAGTTCGGCGCGACCATCACGTTTGCCGGGAATTTCCCAGGCCGGACGCAGACGATGCCGCTGGCCGTCTACCTGGCGTTGGAGAGCAACCCGGACGCGGCCATCGTCCTCAGTCTCGTCCTGCTTGGGGTCTCGCTCGCCGTGCTGATCGGACTTCGCGATCGCTGGCTGGGTGCGTCGTGACGCTCGAGGCGCGAGTCGGCGCCGGCGTTGCTGCCTTTGAGATCGACGTGGAGTTGGCGGTTGCCGCCGGAGAATTGGTCGCCGTGCTGGGTCCGAACGGGGCGGGCAAGACCTCACTACTGCGAGCGCTCGCCGGTCTCCTGCCGTTGCGGACCGGGCGCGTCATATTGGACGGGGTCGTGTTGGAAGACCCAGCGGCCGGGATCCGCGTGCCCTCCGAGCGACGGCCGATCGGTCTCGTCTTCCAGGAGTATCTGCTGTTTCCGCATCTGTCCGTCCGCGAGAACGTCGCCTTTGGCTTGCGAGCGCGTGGTATGGCGCGCGCGATCGCCCTGGGCGAGGCCGATCGCTGGCTGGAACGGGTTGGCTTGTCGGGGGAAGGGGACCGGAAGCCCGCGTCGCTGTCGGGTGGGCAGGCGCAGCGCGTCGCGCTGGCACGCGTGCTCGCCTTGAACCCCGCACTGCTGTTGCTCGACGAACCGATGGCCGCATTGGATGCGAGCACCCGCATTGAGTTCCGCCGCGACCTTCGTCGCCACCTCGAGTCATTTCGGGGCGTGCGCCTTCTGGTGACCCACGATCCGGTCGAAGCCATGGCGATGGCGGACCGCCTGGTCGTGGTCGAGCAGGGACGCGTGCTGCAATCGGGAACGCCCGCGGACGTGACGCAGCGTCCGCGTTCGCGTTATGTCGCGGACCTGGTCGGCGTCAACCTCTTTCGCGGACGAGCCAGCCAGAACGTGATCACGCTCGCCGACGGTGGATCGCTAACGGCGGCCGGCGCCGCCGACGGCGACGTGTTCGCCGTCGTGCATCCGCGCACCGTTGCCCTCTACCGGACGCGCCCCGACGGCACGCCCCGGAATGTCTGGGAAGGGCGAGCCGTCGACCTCGACCTCGGGGGCGACCGCGTCCGCGTACGGCTCTCAGGCATACCGTCGATCGTCGCCGAGGTGACACCGGCGGCGGTGCGCGAACTCGGGCTCGACCGCGGCGATCAGGTGTGGGTCGCCGTCAAAGCAACCGAGGTCAGTGTCTACCCCGCGTAGGAAGCCGTTGCCACAGGCAACGGGGACGTGCTCTAATACACGTCGTGACCCGCGCCGTGGTCCATGCATACGTTTCTGATGGGCGCGACAGCCCAGCCATGCCTATTACCGCCTAGCCTTGTACCTGAAGTCGCTGCAGCTGCAGGGGTTCAAGACCTTTGCGCGCCGCACGGAGCTGCCCTTCAGCCGTGGCATCACGGCCATCGTCGGCCCCAATGGCAGCGGTAAGTCGAATCTCGTCGACGCCATCCGTTGGGCACTCGGCGAGCGGAATGCGCGTGGCCTGCGTGGCCAGCGAATGGAGGACGTTATCTACTCCGGCGGTCCCGGCAAATCGGCCGTCGGCATGGCCGAAGTGATGCTGACGATCGACAACGCCGACCAGCGCCTCAACGTCGAGTTCAATGAAATCGAGGTCGCCCGCCGCCTCTATCGCTCGGGTGAGAGTGAGTATCTGATCAACGGGGCGCGCGCCCGATTGAAGGACATCGATGCGCTGCTGGCCAGCACCGGCTTGCGCCAGGACGGCTATGCCGTGACGGCGCAGAACGATATCGACTTCGTCATCCAGGCGGCGCCGGCGCTCCGCCGCGAGCTGATCGAGGAGGCCGCCGGCGTGCGGCGGCTCCGCGACCAGCGGCAGGAGGCCATCAACCGCCTGGCGGAAGCGGATCGCGACATGCGACGGGCGCGCGACATTCTCAACGAGCTCAGTCCCCGCGCTGAGGAGCTCCGCCTGCAGGCGGCCTCGGCCGAGGAGTACAGGAAGGTTGCGGACGGCTTGAGGACGTTGCAGGGCAGCCTGGCAAAGGACAGCTGGCGCAAGGCGATGGTCCAGTTGCGCAAAGCCGTGGCCCGGCAGCAGGCGGCCGACCACAAGCGCAGCGCGGCGACGCAGACCGTCGCCGAGTTCGAACCGCTCTACGCGGAGCACCGCTCCGCACTACTCGCTGCGCGCGAGGCCCGCTGGCGTCACCAGGAGGCCGTCGCGGACGTGCGGCTGCGCCTTGCCGAGAGCCAGCACCAGGCGCGCATCGCCCAGGAGCGCAACGCCGCTGCCGTTCAGGCGCTCGAAGCGTTGCAGAGCGAACTCCAACGACTCAACGCCTCGGAGCAAGCGGGCGGCCGCGTCGTCGATGAGCTCGCTCGTGCGGCCGAGAGCGCCCGCGCGGAACTGGAGACGGCCAATGACGTGCTCGAGGCCGCCGCGGATGCCGAGCGTGGCGCGCGCGAGCGGCAGGCTACGCTCGAGGCAGACCGCCTCGCTCGCCAACAGCAACGCCACGAGGGAGAGCGAGAAACCGCATCGATCGAGGGCGAGCTTCGCCAACTGGAGGGCCGCCGTCAATTTCTGACCGAGCAGCAGCAGCAGGCCCGCTCGCAACTGGAGGCCTGGTCGTTGCGCCACGGCGCCCTGAGCGACGAGTTCGATCGGCGGACCCGCACCGCCGAGGCGGCCAATGCTGAGCTCCAGGCCGTCAGCGAGGCGGCGGGTATGCTCGAGGAGCGCCTCGCTGATGCCGAAGCTTCCCTCGAAGCCGCACGCAAGGGGATCGTGGAGCACGAGGCGGCTCTGCGCGCCCTCGAGGCAGAACTGGTCGCGCTGCGGACGCTGCTGGACGGCGCGCAGCGTCGCGGGCCGCTGCGCATTGATCGCAACTGGGAACGCCTGCTCGAGCTGATCGACGTCGAACCCATCCATCGCGCCGCCGTTGAGGCCGCGCTCGAGGGATGGCTGCATGGGTGGGTGGCGACCAGCCGCGATGGGATCGCGAGTGCCGCGGCGGCGGTGTCAGCTGCTGAGGATGCGCGCGAGACGCTGCTCTATGCGCCCTGGGACCGACCGCCGTCGCCAGTGCCGGATGGGCTGCTGTCCGTCACCGACCTGGTGCAGGCGCCCGATCACGTGCGGCGGCTCGTTGCCCACCTGCTCCACGGGGTCGTGCTCGTGTCGGACCGGACGGAAGCGGCCCGCATCGTGGAGAAGCATCGGGAACTGCGGGCGGTCACCCCTGCCGGTGAGATCATCACGGCCGTCTCCTACCGCGGCGGGAAGGCCGCGGATCCGGTGCTGGAGGTCCAGGCCAGGATCCGGGACGCGGAAGACGCACTCGACCGCGAGCGTCAGGCCGCGCTGGCGGCTGCCGAGGAGGTGGAGCGCCTCGCCATCGCGCGAGCCGACGTCGTGGCCGAGCGGCGCGCCATTCTCACCCGGGTCGACGTGGCGCGGACGGCGGCAGCGCAGGCCGCGGGGGCGCTGGCGGCGGCGACCGAAGCCGTCCAGCGTGAGGCGCCGCACGAAGTGCAGCTGCGCCAGCAACTGATCCGGATCGGGGGACTGCTTGCCCAGGCCGAGCAGCTCCAGGTTGAAACGCTGGACCGCCAGCGCGCGCTCGCCGATGCCGAGCTCGCTGCCGAGCAGGAGCTTGCCGCGCTCGAGCCACGGGTCCAGGAAGGCTCGGCCAGCCTCGGCGATCTGGTCCAGCGACGGCAGGAGGCTGAACTGCGCGGAGCGCTGGCGCGCCAGCGGTCGGATGACCTGGTTCGCCAGCTGGAGCGTGCTCAGCAGGTGTTGCGAGCACATGGCGATGATCTCGCTCAGCGTCGCGCGGCGGAGGCGGAGCTGGCGGTGCAGCCCGCCCTCATCAATGAGGAACGCCGGCAATGGACCGAGACCTCAGACGGGCTGCGCGCGGAGCTTGGTGCCCTCGAGTCCGCCCACCTTCCCGATGAAGAGACGCTCACCGCCTTGGAGGCCCAGCTCCGTGAGGACGAACAGCGCAATGTCACGCTGCACGTCGAGCTCGCCCACGCGGATGACGCCTGGACTGCTGCCGGTGCCGACCGCGAGGCGGCGCAGGCCGAAGTCGATCGCTGCACGCAAGCGCTCCGCGAGGGCGGCCAGGAAATCGAAGATGACAGCGTGACGATCGAGGAGGTCGACTGGCAAAAGACGGAGCGGGAGGTCTCGCGCCTGCAGCGGCGCCTCGATGCGATGGGCGCGGTCAACCTGCTCGCACCGGAAGAATATGCGCAGGTACGCGACCGCTGCGAGAGCCTCGCGGCGCAGCTGGGCGATCTGGAAGCCGCGTCGGCGCAACTCAACGAGCTCCGGCAACGGCTCGAGGATGAAATCGATGGCCGCTTCCGCACGGTCTTCCAGTCGGTGGCCGTCAACTTCCAGGAATTCTTTGCCGAACTCTTCGAGGGCGGCCGCGCGACCCTACGCGTCGAGCCCCAGGAGGAGGACGGCAGCCCACTCGATGACGGCGTGGAGATCCTGGCGCAGACGCCCGGCAAGCGGTTGCAGCCGCTGACGCTGCTGTCTGGCGGCGAGCGCGCACTGACGGCGCTCGCCTTTCTCTTCGCGCTACAGGCCGTCAACCCGAGTCCGTTTTACGTGCTCGATGAGGTCGATGCGGCGCTCGACGACGCCAACGTGGTTCGCTTCAACCGTGTGCTGAAGCGGCTTTCGGCGGACCAGCAGTTCCTGATCGTCACCCACAACCACTCCACGATGGCGCAGGCCGAGGTGCTCTACGGCGTGACCCTCGGCGAGCACGGGATCTCGCGCATGGTGTCGGTCCGGCTGCACCAGGACGCTTTGGTCCCGGTCGGTGAACGCTCCGCCTAACCCAGAGGACACGGCGCCCGCCGAGCGCCAGGGATTCTGGAAACGCTTTTCGAAAACGCTCGAGGCGGGTCGCCAGAGCTACGTCGCTGACCTCAAGGAGGTCTTCGGCCGCCCCGCCCTGGATGCCGCGTTCTGGGACGACCTCGAAACGACGTTGATCGCCGCCGATGCCGGCGTGCCCACCGCGGAGCGGGTCGTCCAGGATCTGCGGCGGCAGGCGGCCGGGGCGCACCTGCGCTCGCCGGCCGACGCCCTCGGCTTTCTCAAGGCCGACCTCGTCCGAGAAATGGAGAAGCGGCCGCGCGCGCTCAAGCTCGAGGGCGCCCCGGCCGTCGTACTCGTGGTCGGCGTCAATGGCTCGGGCAAGACGACGACGATCGGAAAGCTGGCCTACCTGCTCCGGCGCGAAGGCCGCCGCCCGCTGCTGGCAGCCGGCGACACCTTTCGCGCCGCAGCCATCGACCAGCTGCGGCTCTGGGGAGAGCGGGCCGGGGTCGAGGTGGTGGCCCATCAGCCCGGCTCCGACCCGGGCGCGGTCGCGTTCGATGCCGTGCAGGCCGCGCGCGCGCGGGGCGTTGGTCCGGTGATCATCGATACCGCCGGCCGGCTCCACACCCGGACCGATTTGATGGAGGAGCTGCGGAAAGTCCGGCGGGTGCTGCAGCGGCTCGATCCAGCGTCTCCGCAGGAAGTGCTTGCCGTGCTCGACGCGCACGTTGGGCAGAATTCCGCGCAGCAGGTCAAGGTCTTCCAGGAGGCGATCGGCTTGACCGGCCTCGCCGTCACGAAAATGGACGGCAGCGCTCGAGCAGGCGTTGTGCTTAGTATCGAAGCTGAGCTTTCCGTGCCGGTAAAGTTGGTCGGCATCGGCGAGGGCCTCGAGGACCTGAACCGATTCGATCCCGGGCAGTACCTGGACGCGCTATTGCGGATGGAGGAGGCAGGATGAACCCCGAAGAGAACGCGACGGCGTTCACCAAACTGGTCACGGCGAACGGCCTGGCCGAGGCCGACGTCTGGAAGGCGGTCCTGGAAGCCTCCGGCATCCAGGTCTTTCTGCGGCACGAGGCGATGGCGGCCGTCATCCCGGAAACAGCGGGAGAGATCGCCGCTGTGGACCTCTGGGTCCCGCGCGAGCAGGCGGCGGAAGCCTTACAGATCCTGCAGGACGAGCGAGTCGAGCCGGTCGACGAGGACGAACCGCTCTGACCTTCATCATCCTCGCCGTGGTCGCGGGTGCGATCGGCCTGGTCGCACTGGCGGCGGTCGTGCTGGGCATGCTCTGGCTGGTGCAGTTCGTGCTGCGCAACGAGGAGAAGCGCACCCGGGAAGGCTGAGGATCCCTATACTGTCAAGGCTAAATGCTTGACAGTGCCCGACGCCGACAGCGCCAACTGCGCCTCCTCGACCTCTACGGCTCGCTGCTGACCGATCATCAGCGCCGTATCCTGCACTTCGCGTGGGAGCTCGACTGGTCCTACGGCGAGATCGCGCAGCGGGAAGGGGTCACGCGCACCGCCGTCTACGACGTCGTGCGCCGGACGACGACCAACCTCGACGACTACGAGCGCAAGCTCGGACTGGAGCGGGCGCAGCGTGTTTGAGTCCCTGACCGAGCGTCTCGACCAGGCGCTCAAGAAGCTGACCGGCCGCGGCAAGCTGAGCGAGGCCGATGTCGACGCGGGATTGCGGGAGGTACGGTTGGCCCTGCTCGAGGCCGACGTCAACTACAAGGTGGTCAAGGACTTCGTCGCGAGTATCCGCGTTCGCGCGGTTGGGACCGAGGTGATGGACAGCCTCAACCCGGGACAGCAGCTGGTCAAGATCGTCGACCAAGAGATGGTGCGCTTGCTCGGCGACCGGGTGCCCATGGGCTACGCGCCGTCGCCGCCCACGGTGATCGTGCTCGCCGGGTTGCAGGGCTCGGGCAAGACGACGAGCGCGGGCAAGCTCGCCCTCTTTACCCGTCGCGAAGGGCATCGGCCGCTGCTGGTGTCGACGGACGTTCGCCGTCCGGCCGCGATGGAGCAGCTCGAAATCCTGGCCAAAAGCATCAACGCGCCCAGCTACGCGCCGCGCGGCACCGATCCCGTCGCGATCGCCCGCGAGTCGCTCGCGGAGGCGCGACGCGTGAACGCCGACGTCATCATCGTCGACACGGCGGGCCGCCTCCAGGTGGACGAGGACCTGCTTGCCGAGCTGAAGCGCATCACCGACGCGGTGCCGGCGCAACAGCGGCTGCTGGTGCTCGATGCCATGACGGGCCAGCAGGCGGTCAACGTCACGAGCGCCTTCCAGCAGACCATCTCGCTGAGCGGCGCGATCCTGACCAAGATGGACGGCGATGCGCGCGGTGGGGCGGCGCTCTCGCTGCGGGCAGTGACGCAGTGCCCCATCCAGTTCGTCGGCGTCGGCGAGAAGCTGACGGATTTCGAGATCTTCTATCCGGATCGCATGGCGTCGCGCATCCTCGGGATGGGCGATGTCCTGACGCTGATCGAGAAGGCGCAGGACCAGGTCGACGCCTCGCAGGCGCGGGAGATGGAGAAGAAGCTGCGCGCCGGCCGGCTCACGCTCACCGACTTCATGGAGCAGTTGAAGCAGGTGAAGAAGATGGGCCCGCTCGAGGGGATCATCGGCATGTTGCCGGGCGCGGGAAAGATCAAGAACCTGGCGGGTGCGCTGCCCACCGACGACCAGCTCAAGGAGATGGAGGCGATCATTCTTTCGATGACGCCGTCGGAGCGGGAGCGACCGGAGGTGATCGACGGCAGCCGTCGCCGTCGCATCGCCCGCGGCGCCGGCACCGATATCGCAACCGTCAACCGCCTGCTCAAGGGTTTCCAACAGATGCAGCAGATGATGAAACAGATGGGGAAGGGAAAGCGTATCAAGGGATTACCCATGGATCCCGCGCAACTTTTGAAAGGCTAGGAGGTCTCAGTTTGTCAGTAAAAATTCGACTGCGGCGGATCGGCGCTAAGAAGCACCCGTTCTACCGGCTCGTGGTGGCGGACACCCGCTCACCGAGGGACGGGAAGTTCATCGAGATTCTCGGCACCTACGACCCGATGACGGAGCCGGTCAAGCTCAACATCGACGAAGAGAAGATCAAGGCCTGGCTGCAGAAGGGAGCGCGTCCCTCCGACACGGCGCGCGCGTTCTTGATCGGACGCGGGCTGCTGCCCAAGGAATCGGCAAAGAAGCGGCCGACCAAGCCGACGAAGGCGGAAGCGGCTGCGGCCGCTGCCAAAGCCGCCGCACCGGACACTGCGGCTCCGGCTCCGGCTGCCGCCGCGACGCCGGGGGCGTAAGGATGCACGACTACACCGACCTGGTGAGCTACATCATCAAGGCGAT
The DNA here is from genome assembly GCA_005889285.1 of Chloroflexota bacterium. GTDB lineage: Bacteria > Chloroflexota > Dormibacteria > CF-121 > CF-121 > CF-13. Next base: position 3,160 of record VBFF01000050.1, on the reverse strand, counting down.
GGTGTCGAAGCCGGAGGACGTCAAAGTCGCCATGGTCGAAGGTGAGCGCACCAACCGCGTGGAGGTGACACTCGCCAACGATGACGTCGGCAAGGTGATCGGGCGCGGCGGACGCAACATCGACGCGATCCGCGCCGTGGTGCGGGCGGCCGCTCTCAAGAACCACGATCGGGTGATGGTCGAGATCGTGTGACGGTTGAACCGGAGCCCGATCTTCGGATCGGACGCGTGCTCAAGGCCCACGGGGTCAAGGGCGCGCTGCGCGTGGAACTCCTCACCGATTTTCCCGATCGTTTCGCTCCCGGCCGCGAGATGGTGGTCGGGGGCCGTCGGCTGAGGGTCGCGCGCTCGGAAGAACTGCAGGGCAGCGTGCTGGTCACGTTCGAGGGCATCAGCGATCGCACCGCCGCCGAGCCGCTTGCCGGCGCCTATGTCACCGTCCCTTTGGCCGAGGCGCGGGCCCTCCCCGCCGACCACTACTACCACTTCCAGCTGGTCGGCCTCACCGTATTCGATACGCGCCAGGCGCGCCAGCTTGGCCGGGTCGCGGAGGTGCTCAGCTACGCAGCGAACGACGTGCTGCGCGTGACGGACGGGGATCGCGAGGTCTTGATTCCGATGATTCGCAGCGTCGTTCGTTCGATCGCACCCGCTGAGGGCATGATTATCGTCGACCTCCCCGAGGAAGCGCAGACGTGATCATCGAGGTCCTGACGCTCTTTCCCGAGATGTTTCCCGGGCCGCTGAGCGCGGGAGTCACGGGACGGGGGCTCGCCAGCGGTCTGGTCACGTTGCGGGTTCATAACCTGCGCGACTACACACACGATCGCCATCGGCAGGTGGACGACGTTCCCTACGGCGGCGGCGCCGGCATGGTCTTGAAGCCGGAGCCGATCTTCGAGGCGGTGCGTGCGCGCACCGGCAAAGGCCCGGTCATCCTGCTCACGCCGCAGGGCAAATTGCTGAACCAGGGGGTGGTGCGCGAGCTGGCGAGCCACGATGACCTCTACCTGATCTGCGGGCGCTACGAGGGGGTCGATGAGCGCGTCGCGGCCCACCTGGTGGACCGGGAGATCTCGATCGGCGACTACGTGCTGACGGGAGGCGAGCTCCCCGCCATGGTGCTGATCGATGCCGTCAGCCGGCTTGTCACCGGGGTGCTCGGCTCCGAGGAATCACCCAAGGACGAATCCTTCGACCAGCATCTCCTCGAGTATCCGCACTACACTCGCCCCGCCGAATTCGAAGGGCATGCCGTTCCTGAAGTGTTGCGCTCGGGCCACCATGCGGAGATCGAGCGCTGGCGGCGCGCCCAGGCTGCCGAACGAACCCGCCGTCGCCGCCCGGACTTGTTCGACCAGCCGGGGTAGCCGCGAGTCGGGGTGATATCCTTGTACGCCGTGTCCAACGTCATCAACCTGCTGGAAGCTGAGTCCCAGCGCAAGAACGTTCCGACCTTGATTCCTGGCGACACCGTCAAGGTGCACGCCAAGGTGGTCGAGGGCACACGGGAGCGGATCCAGATCTTCGAAGGCATCGTCATCGGCTGCCGGGGCAGCGGTACCAAGGAGGCCTTCACCGTTCGCCGGATCGCTCATGGTGTCGGGGTGGAGCGCAGCTTCCTGCTTCACTCGCCCCGTATCGACAAGATCGACGTGGTCCGGCACGGGAAGGTGCGCCGGGCGAAGCTGTACTACCTGCGCGGAAAAGTCGGAAAGAGCGCCCGCATTCGGGAGAAGCGCCAAGCCGTTGCCACAACTGCCGTCCCTGCCGACAACGAAGTCGCCGCCGAAACGCCCGAAACGGCCGAAAGCTGACCGGGACCTCTGGGTCTTCGAGCGGCAGGCCTTCGGCCTGGGTTACGCGACGGTTGCCGGCGTCGATGAGGCGGGACGCGGGCCCTGGGCTGGTCCGGTGGTGGCGGGTGCCGCGATCATGCGTCCCTACTTTCACTGCGAGGGCATCGACGACTCCAAGCTGCTGACGGCCGAGGAGCGCGACCACTATTACGACTGCATCCTGGACGGCGCGGAAGCCTGGGGTGTCGGCATTGTCGAGGTCGACGAAATCGATCGGGTCGGGGTCTCGCGGGCGAATCGCTGGGCGATGGGCATCGCGCTCCAGCAGCTCGGTCGATCGATCGACTACCTCCTGGTCGACGGCTTTTTGTTGCCCGAAGCCCTGACGCCGCAACTCCCCATCGTCAAGGGCGACCGCCGCTCGATCTCGATCATGTGCGGCGGCATTCTCGCGAAGGTGACGCGCGACCGGTTGATGATGCGGATGGCCGAGAAGTTTCCCGGGTATGGCTTCGAGATGCACAAGGGGTACCCGACGCCGGACCATCTGACCGCCATGGACCGCCACGGGCTGAGCCCGTTGCACCGCCGGTCTTTCATTTCAATCCGGACGCGCGCCGAGCTGGAAGCGGCCGCCCTAGCCAGTGCCAGTCAAGCCGCTCGGAACTAGCGGCGAGGCGCTCGCCGAGGACCACCTGCGTGGGCTCGGCTACGAGATCGTTGGCCGGGACGTTCGCACGCCGCTCGGTCAGCTGGACCTGGTGGCAAAGGACGGAAAGACGCTCGTCTTCGTCGAGGTCAAGACGCGGGCCGGACACGGCTTCGGCCTGCCGCAGGAGTCGGTCGACGCCCGGAAGATCCGGAAGCTGCGCCAGCTGGCGCTGTACTACTTAAAGATGCGGCCATATCGGGGTCCGGTCCGCTTCGACGTGGTGGGCCTGACCGTCAGCGACGGACGCCTGGTTCGCGTCGACCACATCAAGAATGCCATCGACTAGGCGCGGCTCAGGCACCCTCCGATCGCGGACGTTCGAGATCGATTGGCCTCGCGAGATACGCGCCGAGCGCGGGCAGTTCTTCAGCCCGGTAGAGGAGAACTGGCGTGACGAAGGCATCGCTGGTATCGCGGTTGCGGAAATGGAGCATTGGGAAAACCCAGAAGCCCATGCCGCGGCCCTGCCACCAATGCCATACCGTGCGAATTTCGCCGAGTTCGGAGCGCGAGCAGACCCGCACGCCGCGGAAGGGACCAACCATGCCGACCACGTCCTCGTTGGCAAAGAGTTTGACGTTCCGGCTGGCGACAAAGGCGAATGCCCAGGTTCCGGCCGAGGCCAGCCAAAACACCAGCCCACCAGCCT
>VBFF01000049.1:2504-18922 GCA_005889285.1 Chloroflexota bacterium | reverse complement strand
GCTGGCAATCGCCGAGGCCTTCAAGGTCGAGGTCGTCAGCGTCAACACCATGCACGTCCGCGGCAAGGAACGCCGCCGCGGCAAGACCCACGGCTTCCAGTCGAATTGGAAAAAGGCGGTCGTCACGCTGGCGGAAGGACAAAAGATCGAAAGCATGTTCCAGGGTGTCTGATCCATGCCGATAAAGAAGTACCGCCCAACCTCCCCCGGCCGCCGCTTCATGTCGGTGAGCGCCTTCGACGAAGTCACCACGACGAAGAAGCCGGAGAAGCGCCTGCTCGTGTCCCTCAAGACCGATGCCGGGCGCAACGCGCAAGGAAAGCTCACCGTTCGCCACCAGGGCGGTGGTCACCGAAAGCTCTACCGGATCATCGATTTCAAGCGCAACAAGCTGAACATCCCGGCGACCGTCAGCGCGGTCGAGTACGACCCGAACCGCAGCGCGCGGATCGCGCTGCTGACTTACGCCGACGGCGAGAAGCGCTACATCCTGGCGCCCGTCGGGCTGACGGTCGGCGACAAGGTGATCAGCGGCCCCGAGGCGGACATCAAGCCGGGGAATGCGCTGCCGCTCGCCAGCATCCCGCTGGGCAGCACGGTGCACAACATCGAGCTCAACCCTGGCAAAGGCGGCCAGGTGGTGCGCTCGGCCGGCATGTCGGCGCAGCTGCTCGCGCGCGAAGGGGACTACGCGCAGATCCGCATGCCATCCGGCGAAGTGCGGCGCATCGCCGTCATCTGCTATGCGACGATCGGCCAGATCGGCAACGTCGAGCACGAGAACGAGAACGTCGGCAAGGCCGGCAAGAGCCGCTGGCGTGGCAAGCGCCCCGCCGTCCGCGGCGTCACCATGAACCCCTTCGACCATCCCCATGGTGGTGGTGAGGGGCGTTCCGGCCCGGGCGGCAACCCGAAGACGCCCTGGGGCAAGCCGGCGCTGGGGTACCGGACCCGTCGTAACAAGAAGACGAAGAACATGCTCGTTCGACGCAGACCACCAAAGCGGAAGAGTAAGGGCTAACACATGTCACGTTCAACTAAGAAGGGACCGTACGTGCATCCGTCGCTGATGAAGAAGGTGACGGCGATGAATCAGCAGAAGGAGAAGAAGGTGATCAAGACCTGGTCGCGAGATTCGAGCGTTTTTCCCGAGATGGTCGGGCACACGCTCGCGATTCACGACGGGAAGAAGCACGTGCCGATCTTCATCACCGAGAACATGGTCGGGCACCTGTTGGGCGAGTTTGCGCCGACGCGGCGCTTCCGCGCTCACGGGCATCACACGGAAAAGACCACCGCTCTGAAGTAACCATGGAAGTGCAAGCAAAGGCCAAGTGGGTCAGGACCTCGCCGCGGAAAGTGCGACTCGTCGCACGGACGCTGCGCAACCTGCCGGTGAGTGAGGCGCTGGTCGCCTGCTCCTTCATGCCCAAGGCCGCCGCGCGCGACGTCGCCAAGGTGATCCGCTCCGCCCAGGCGAATGCCGAAAACAACTTCAACCTGGTCAAGGACGACCTGGTGATCAAGGACATCCGGGTCGAGCCGGGGCCGATGTTGAAGCGCGGCCAGCCGCGCGCCATGGGCCGGCTGTTCAGCATCTTCAAGCGCACCAGCCACATCACCGCCATCGTCGAAGACCGTCCGGGTGTGGTCAAGCGCCGCAGCGCGGCCTTACCACGAGCGCCGCAACCGGCCGCCAGCCGGCCGACCCCGGCCGCGGCAGCCGCCGCGCGCGCGGCCGCCGCGCTGACGCCTGCTACCACCGAGTCGGACGAACCGGTCGCTCCGGCCCGTCCCAAGAAGCCGAAGGCGCAGCCCGCGCCGTCTGCGTCAAAGGCGCCCGCCGAGGGTAAGAAGACTGAGGCCAAAAAGACCGAAGCCAAGAAGAAGGACGACGGCAAGAAAGACACCAAGGAGAAAAAGAGCAAGTAGATGGGGCACAAGGTTCACCCGAATGGGTTCCGGCTGGGCGTCTACCGCAATTGGGAAGCGAAGTGGTTCGCTCCGGACAAGGAGTACAAGCCGCTTCTACTCGAGGACGTCCGCTTGCGGCGGATGCTCATGATCCGCCTCAAGAACGCCGGCCTGGCCCGGATCGAAACCGAGCGCTCCTCGTCCGCGCTGACCATCACGCTGCACACCGCCAAGCCAGGCATCGTCATCGGCAAGGGCGGGACCAGCGTCGACCAGCTGCGCGATGAGCTGGAGAAGATCACCGGCAAGCGCGTCCGGGTCACGATCCAGGAAATCAAGAAGCCGGAGCTCGCCGCCCAGCTGGTGGCGGAGAACGTTGCCGCCCAGCTGGAGAAGCGGATCGCCTTCCGCCGGGCGATCAAGCAGTCCCTGATGAAGACGATGCGGGCCGGGGCCCAGGGCGTGAAGATCCGCGTCAAGGGCCGCCTCGGCGGCTCGGAGATGGCGCGTGTCGAGTGGAACCGCGAGGGCCGGGTGCCGCTGCACACGCTCAAGGCGGACATCGACTTCGGCCAGACGGAAGCCAAGACCACCTTCGGCCGCATCGGCGTATCGGCCTGGGTCTATACCGGCAACTTCCCGACCGAGGCGCCGCCCAAGCCGGCGGCCGCCGTGGAAGAGCCGGCCGACGCCGGCGTTCCCGTGGGCGTTGCCATCGGCGAGGCGCCCAGCCCCCTGGCCGAGCTGGTGCAGGCCGCCGTACCGGCGCCGGCGCCTGCTCCGGAGGTGGCGCCCGCCGCAGTGCCGGCCCCCGTGACGGCCGAAGCGGCCGCCGCCAAGCCGAAGCGCGCCACCCGGGCGACCAAGGCCAGCACGACGGACGCCGGCGAGAAACCGGCACCGAAACGCGCTACGCGCGCCCGCGCCACCACGACCGAGAAATCCGATGCACCAAAGGCGCCGCGTGCCCGCGCGACGAAGAAGAAGGAATAAGAGATGTTGTTGCCCGCTCGCGTCAAGCATCGCAAGCTTCATCGGGGCCGCCGCACCGGCGTGGCTACCCAGGGTGCCGACCTGGCATTCGGCGAGTTCGGCTTGCAGGCCTCCGAGGCGGCCTGGATGACGAACCGCCAGATCGAGGCGGCCCGCCGCGTGATGACGCGCTTCGTGCGTCGCGGGGGTCAGGTCTTCATCCGGGTCTTTCCCGACAAGTCGGTGACGAAGAAGCCGGCCGAAACCCGCATGGGGAGCGGCAAGGGTGCGCCTGAGGGTTGGGTGGTCGTCATCAAGCCCGGACGGGTCCTCTTCGAGATGGGCGGCGTCACGCCGGAAATGGCGAAGCGCGCATTTCAGTTGGCCGCCTACAAGCTGCCCATGAAGACGCGCACCCTGGGCATCAAGTCGGGCGTCAAGGCGGCTGCCGACGTCAAGATCAAGGGACCGGCGGAAGTCAAGCCGGGTGAGGGCGTCGAGGGCATCGCGGGCGCAGCGGCTGCTCCGACCGGCGCCGCCGCCGCGGCTCCGGCACGGGGTCCCAAGGCGGCCCCGGGTGCGGCGCCGTCGGTGAAACCCGCCCCAGGTGCGGCACCAAAAGCCGCGCCGGGCGCGGCTCCGAAAGCGACGGCCGCGGCGCCGCCGAAGCCGGCCAAGGGCGGTGGGAAGAAATGAAGATGAAGGATCTTCAGGCGCTCTCCATGCCTGATCTGCAAAAGAAGCTGAAGGACTCCCGGCAGGAGCTCTTTAACCTGCGCTTTCAGATGGCGACCGGTCAGTTGCAAAACCACCGGCAGATCCGGCACGTGCGTCACGACCTGGCGCAAATCCTGACCGAGATTTTCCTGAAGGAACGAACTGGCGCCCCCGTGGCGACGCCGGAACCGGCGTCGCCCAGGCCGCGCCGTCGCAAAGCTGCCGCTGAGGAGACCGCATGACCGATCAAGAAACGATGGCGGAACGGGCGATGCGCAAGACGCGCACCGGCACCGTCATCAGCGACAAGATGGACAAGACCGTCATCGTTCGGGTGCAGACCCTCAAGGAGCATCCGAAGTACAAGAAGCACATCCAGCAGGCGACCAAATTCAAGGCGCATGACGAGCAGAACCAGTGCAAGGTCGGCGACCGGGTGCGCATCATGGAAACCCGGCCGCTGTCGCACGACAAGCGCTGGCGCGTCGTCGCCATCGTGGAGAAGGCGAAATAGCCGTCGCCATGGTCCAGCAAGAGTCGCGGTTGAAGGTGGCGGACAACACGGGTGCGCGTGAGATCCTGTTGATCCGGGTGATGGGTGGCCATTACCGCAAGTACGCCTCCATCGGCGACGTCATCACGGCCGCCGTGACGGTGGCAACGCCCGGCGGCCAGGTGAAGAAGAGCGAGGTTGTCAAGGCGGTCGTCGTGCGGACCTCGCGCGAGTTCCGCCGGCAGGACGGCTCCACCATCCGCTTCGATGAGAACGCGGCCGTCATTCTCGGTCCGCAGAACAACCCGCGCGGCACCCGCATCTTCGGCCCGGTCGCGCGCGAGCTTCGCGACAAGAACTTCATGAAAATCGTTTCGCTGGCTCCGGAGGTCCTCTAGGCAATGTCACGGCTTCATCTCGACATTCATCGCGACGACACTGTGCAGGTCATGTCCGGTAAGGATCGTGGCAAGCGTGGCGTCGTCGTGCGCACCGTGCCGCAGCAGGGCAAGATCGTCGTCAAGGGTGTCAACGTCCTGAAGCGGCACACGCGTGCCGGTCAGCAGAAGGGCTCGACGACGGTCCGCCAGGGCGGCATCGTCGACTTCGAGGCGCCGCTCGACTACTCCAACGTAATGCTCGTCTGCAACAAGTGCGACAAGCCCACCCGCATCCGCAAGACGGTGCTGCCCAATGGGCAGAAGGCGATCGTGTGCGTGAACTGTGGTGAGATCTACGAGCGCGTGAGGAACAAGATATGAGCGTCGCCGCCAGCCCGACGGGAACTGCGCTCCGGCTGAAGCAGCGCTACCAGGACAAGATCGTCCCGGCGCTGATCCAACGGTTCGCCTACAGCAACGCCATGCAGGTTCCGCGGTTGACCAAGGTCGTCGTCAACATCGGGATCGGGGAGGCGATCTCCAATCCCAAGGCGCAGGACGCCGCGACCGCCGACTTGAAGAAGATCACCGGCCAACAGCCGGTCGTGCTGAAATCGCGCAAGGCGATCGCGAACTTCAAGTTGCGGGCCGGCCTGCCGATCGGCATCAAGGTCACGCTTCGCGGCGCGCGCATGTACCAGTTCGTCGACAAGCTGCTCTCCGTCGGGCTGCCCCGGATTCGTGATTTTCGCGGCATCTCGCCAACCGGCTTCGACGGGCACGGTAACTACACGCTCGGGCTGCGCGAGCAGCTGGTATTCCCGGAGATCGAGTACGACAAGATCGACAAATTGCGGGGTCTCGAGGTCACCTTCGTCACCACCGCGCGTACCGACGATGAGGCGCGCGCGCTGCTGGCGGAGCTCGGGTTCCCCTTCAGGAAGTGAGGTTGAGACTGAGTGGCTAAGAAGTCGACTGTGAATCGCGGACTCCGTAAACACAAGCACGCCGTCTCGCAGCACAACCGCTGCAACCTCTGCGGACGGCCGCGCTCGTACATGCGGAAGTTCGGCATCTGCCGCATCTGTTTTCGCATGCTCTCGTCGCAGGGACAGGTCCCGGGCGTGAAGAAGTCGTCGTGGTGAGGAGGGAGGCACAGAACTGATGAGTACCGATAGCATCGCGGACATGCTGACCAGGATCCGTAACGCGAATACCGCCGGGCACTCGCGCGTCGCCCTGCCGGCATCGCGGGTCGGCGTGGAGATCGCGCGCGTTCTCAAGGAAGAGGGCTACATCGCCTCCTACGACGTCGCTGCGGCGGAACAGGGGCAGAAGCTCGACATCACCTTCAAGCCGAAGTCGCCGCGCGGCAAGTCACTCGCCGGCCTGCGACGGATCAGCAAGCCGGGCCTGCGCGTCTACGCCCGTAAGACCGAGATTCCGCGCGTGCTCGGAGGGCTCGGCATCGTTATCCTCTCGACGTCGCACGGCGTCATGTCGGGACAGAAGGCAACCAAGGCCGGCCTCGGCGGCGAGGTCGTGTGCTACGTTTGGTGACCCATGAGTAGGATTGGCAAGCTTCCGGTCAAGATTCCCAGCGGCGTGACGGTGACGCTCACCGATCACACGGTGGTGGTCAAGAGCGGAAAGGCGGAGCTCAGCCGCGAGCTGAATCCACAGATGAAGGTGACGGTAAGCGACGGCACGGTGGTCGTCGAGCGGCCGAGCGAATCGAAGCTGCACCGGTCCTTGCACGGGCTGACCCGGACGCTCGTCTGGAACATGATCGAGGGCGTGAGCAAGGGTTATGAGAAGCAGCTCGAGCTAGTCGGGGTGGGGTATCGCGCTAGTCGCCAGGGCGAGGCCCTGGTGCTCAACGTGGGGTTCTCGCACCCGGTTCGCTACCCGGTGCCCATGGGCATCACGATCGACGTCCCCGAGCCGACGCGCATCAACATCAAGGGCGCGAGCAAAGAAGACGTCGGCCAGGTCGCCGCGGAAGTGCGGAAGATCCGTCCCCCCGAACCTTACAAAGGCAAGGGCATCCTCTACCGGGGCGAACGAATCCGCCGTAAGGCAGGCAAGACGGGCAAGACCGGCGCCGGAGCGGCCAAGTAATGAACAGGCAAGCCGATCGGCGTAACACGCGGATCCGCCGCCATGTTCGGCTGCGCACTCACCTCGAGGGCGGTCCCACCCGGCCGCGGCTCGCCGTCTTCCGCAGCCTCCACCACGTCTACGCCCAGGTGATCGATGACGTCTCCGGACGGACCCTGGCCGCCGCCTCCACGACCGACGGCGCCCTTCGCAAGAGCCTGAAGTCGCCATCGAGTGCGGAAGGCGCGGCCGCAGTGGGCAAGTCTATCGCCGAGCGCGCCCGCCAGGCGGGCATCGAGACCGTCGTTTTCGATCGCGGCGGATTCCCGTATCACGGTCGGATCAAAGCGCTGGCCGAAGCCGCGCGCAGCGCCGGATTGAAGTTCTAGAAGGAGTCCATGAGTTACCAGTACGGAAGAGGCCAGTCGGAATTCACGGAGAAAGTCGTCCACCTGAACCGGGTGGCGAAGGTCGTCAAGGGCGGCCGCCGCTTCTCCTTCAGCGCCCTGGTGGTGGTCGGCGACCAGAACGGCCGCGTCGGGGCCGGGCTGGGGAAGGCGGGCGAGGTGCCCGAGGCCATCCGCAAGGCGGTGGAGTCGGCGAAGAAGCACCTCATCACGGTGCCGATGGTGGGCACCACCATCCCCCACGAGATCCGCCTGAAGAAAGGAGCCGCCAAGGTGCTGCTCAAGCCGGCCGCGCCGGGCACCGGGATCCGCTCGGGCGGCGCGATGCGCGCCGTGGTCGAGCTCTCCGGGGTCAAGGACATGATCACGAAATCACTGGGAACCAACAATCCCGTCAATACCGTCCGCGCCACGATCGCCGCCTTGCAGGCGCTGCAAACGGCGGATAGCATCGCCCAGGCGCGCGGCAAACCCGCCGACGAGATGGAGCGTCTCAGCCGGCGCGGCAAGAAGCCGGAGCCGGTGGCCGCACCAGCCGTCGCGGAAGTCCCAGTCGAGGAGCCGGTCGGCTGACATGGCGCGTTTGAAGATCACCTACGTCCGCAGTGTGATCGGGCAGAAGCCCGACCAGGAGCGGACCGTGCAGGCGCTCGGCTTCCGGCGCCTGAACCAGACGGTCGAGCACGAGGACAGCCCGCAGCTCCGCGGCATGGTGCACAAGGTCCGTCACCTGGTCAAGGTCGAGGAGACGGCATGAAGCTCCACGAGCTGAAGCCACCGCCGGGCTCGCACCACCCCCGCAAGCGTGTCGGTCGCGGGCCGGGATCGGGCCACGGCAAGACGGCGACGCGGGGCCAGAAGGGGCAGAAAGCCCGGACATCGGTGAATATGCCGAAGACGTTCGAGGGCGGCCAGACGCGACTGACCATGCGCACGCCCAAACTACGCGGCTTTCACAATCGCTGGAAGAAGCGCTTCGCCGTGCTCAACCTGACCCGTCTGAATCGCTTCGAGAACGGTGCCGAGATCCAGCCGGAGTCCCTGCTGGAGGCCGGCATCATCAAGGACGTGGGTGCCGGCATCAAGGTGCTGGGGACGGGAGACTTGAAGCGAAAGCTCGTGATCCATGCGCACCAGTTCTCGGCGCAAGCGCGCCGCAAGATCGAGGCCGCCGGCGGGACCGCCGCCGTGATCGAGGTCCCCGCGCCGATCCGGCCAAAAACCAAGCGCGCGAAGAACCAGCCGAAGCCGGTCGCGCCGGTGACCGTCGAAACGGAGCCATCGGCTGCCGAAGGCGACGCCACGCCGGCCAAGGGCTCGAAGAAGGCGAAGGCCGAGAAGGGCGCGAAGGCCGAAAAAGGCGCGAAGACCGAGAAAGGCGAGAAGGCCGAGAGAGGCGAGAAGGCCGAGAAAGGTGGCAAGGGCGCCAGGGGCCAGGCGGAAAGCGCGTCAGGTACGGAGGATTCCGTAAAACCCGATAAGGGTAAGAAGAAGAGCTAGGCCATGTTAGAAGCGATCGGTAACGCGCTCCGCATTCCCGAGCTGCGCCGCAAGATCCTCTTCACACTGGGGCTCTTCCTGGTATTCCGGATCCTGGCGCACATCGCCGTGCCCGGCGCCGACAAGGCCGCACTCGACAAGCTCTTTAACACCAATGCCTTCCTCGGTCTGCTTGACCTGTTCTCGGGAGGCGGGCTGTCGACCTTCTCCATCATCGCCATGGGCGTCAACCCCTACATCAATGCCTCGATCATCATGCAGCTGATGACGGTCGTCTCCACCCGGATGAAAGAGCTCAGCAAAGAAGGTGAGTTCGGCCGGCGGAAGATCACCCGCTGGACCCGCTGGCTGACCGTCGGCCTCGGGCTGCTCCAGGCCTGGGGCCTGACGCTGGTCTTCAGCCGGCAGGGCGTCCTCTCCAACCTGAGCTGGCTGGGCATCGTCGAAATCATGATCACGCTCACGGCCGGCACCGTGATGCTGATGTGGTTCGGCGAGCTCATCACCGAATACGGGATCGGCAACGGCATCTCGCTCGTGATCTTCGCCGGCATCGTGGGACGGATCCCGAACACGATCTACAATCTGCTGACCGGCGGCGGCCAGTCGAACCTGGCGCCGATGCTGCTCTTCGCGGCGCTCGCGATCGTCGTCACCGCGTTCATCATCGAGGTGCAGCAGGCCCAGCGGAAGATTCCTATCCAGTCGGCGCAGCGGGTGGTGGGCCGCAAGATTTATCAGGGCCGCAGCTCGCACCTGCCGCTGCGGGTCAACCAGGCAGGCGTCATTCCGATCATCTTCGCGATCTCGATCATGTTCTTCCCCGTGATCATTGGGAATTTCCTGGCGACGGCTCCGGACCCGTGGGGCACCATCTCGCGACTGCTGCGCACCTACTGGATTCCGACCGGCCCTAACATACCCACCGACAGCCTCTATAACTTCGTCTACTTCGTCCTCATCTTCGGCTTCACCTACTTCTATACCGCGGTCACCTTCGACCCGGTCGACACCGCGGACTACCTGAAGAAGCACGCCGCCTTCATCCCCGGCATCCGGCCGGGCGTGGCCACGGCCCAGTACCTGGACCGCACCATGACGCGCATCACCTTTGCCGGCGCACTCTTCCTGGGTGGGGTCACGGTGCTGATCCCCCTGCTCGCCACCGCCCTGACCCGAATACCGACGCAGAACATGTACCTTGGCGGTACGGCGATCCTGATCGTGGTCGGTGTTGCGCTCGACACCATGAAGCAGATCGAGACGCAATTGATCATGCGTCAATACAAGGGGTTCATCAAGTAGCGACCTCAGGTCGCGAGCTGTCCATATGAACTTGATTCTTTTCGGCGCGCCTGGCGCGGGCAAGGGCACGCAGACCGGGTCGCTCATCGAGACCTATCACATCCCGGCGATTGCCACGGGCGATATACTGCGCGCCCAGCGGCGGGCGGGATCCGCGCTTGGCGAGCAGGTCAAGGGTTACATGGACCGCGGTGAGCTGGTGCCGGACACGCTGATGATCGACATCATCAGGACGCGGCTGCAGGAGCCCGACGCCAGGAACGGCTTCATCCTCGATGGCTTCCCGCGAACCGTCGCCCAGGCCGAGGCGTTGGACGCCATGCTCGACCAGCTCGGCCGGCGCGTTGACGCGGTCATCTATCTTCGGGTCAGCCGCCAGGTGCTGATCGACCGGCTGTCGCATCGTTACTGCTGCCGCACCTGCGGAGCGGTCTACACCTTTACGCCGCAGCAAGCCCGCGACCTCCCGCGGTGCACCACCGACGGCGGCGAGCTCTATCAGCGGCCCGACGACCGTCCGGAGATCGTGGCGCACCGTATCGACGTCTTCCTCACGCACACCGCGCCCCTGATCGATTACTACAGCGCCCAGCACAAGCTGGAGAACATCGACGGCCAGATGTCGGTCGACGAGGTGCGCGCCGACATCACCCGCCGGCTCAGCGCGCTGCGCAAGGGGGCCGGCTCGCGGTGATCATCTACAAATCGCCGGCCGAGATCGACCTGATGCGGGAGGCGGGCGCCATCCTCGGTGAGGCCCTCGCGCACCTGCAGTCGATGGCCCGGCCCGGCGTGACTCTGCTCGACCTCGACCGCGAAGCCGACCGGTTCATCCGGGCCCGTGACTGCATCCCCGGGTTCGTTGGCTACCAGGGGTACCAGAACGCCATCTGTACGTCGGTCAACGACCAGGTGGTCCATGGCATTCCGACCAACCGCAAGCTCCGGGAGGGGGACTTGCTCAGCCTCGATGCCGGCCTGATCCACCGCGGCTTCTGGGCCGATGCCGGACTCACCGTCGGCGTCGGCAAGATTTCGCCCCAGGCCCAGCGTCTGATGGACGTCACCCGCGAGTCGCTGAGCATCGGGATCGAGCAGGCCCACGTTGGCAACCGGATCGGCGACATCAGTGCCGCCGTGCAGCAGCACGTCGAGCGTGACGGCTTCTCCGTGGTCCGCTCGTTCGTCGGGCACGGCATCGGCCGCGACATGCACGAGGATCCGCAGGTCCCCAACTTCGGGATCGCCGGCACCGGGCCGCTGCTCAAACCGGGGATGGTGCTGGCGATCGAGCCGATGGTGAACGCCGGCGGGCCGGATGTGGCGCTTCTCGGCGACGGCTGGACGGTGGTCACCGTCGACCACAGCCTGTCCGCCTATTTTGAACACTCCGTGGCGATCACCCTGGACGGCCCCGAGATCCTGACGGTCTCGAAGAAGGCCCTTCCGGTGCGCCCATGATTGGTTCAGCTTCTCTTGTGGTAAGCTATTCGTTCGTGCGCCGGAAATCCGGCGATCTTGTCACGGGTATTTGCCAGTGACGGGGATTGTCGTCGGACGAGTGGTGGAGCCGATGCCCAACGCGCTCTACCGTGTCGAGCTCGAGACCGGCCACAGGATCGTGGCTCACGTGGCGCCGGCCGCGCGGCTTCGGTTTCTCCGGGTGATCCCGGGTGACCGCGTCCGCGTCGAGGTGTCAAAGCTCGATCCGGGGCGTGGACGAATCGTGAGAAAGGCAGATTGAGAAATGAAAGTTCGAGCGTCGGTCAAGAAAATATGTGCGAAGTGCAAGGTCATCAAGCGCGGCGGCGCGGTGCGGGTCATCTGCGTGACGCCCAAACACAACCAGAGGCAGGGATAAGAGGGTAAATGGCACGAATTGCCGGCGTTGACATTCCCCGCGAGAAGCGCGTCGAGATTGCGCTCACCTACATCTTTGGGGTCGGCCCGCACACGGCGCGGCGCGTCCTGACGATCGCGAACGTCGATCCCAACATGCGCGTCAAGAACCTCAACGACGAGCAGGTCGGTCGCCTCCGCGACGTCCTCGACAAAGAAGCCAAGGTCGAAGGCGAGCTGCGCCGCGAAATCGCGCTCAACATCAAGCGCCTGATGGAGATCGGGACCTACCGTGGGCTGCGCCACCGGCGCGGGCTGCCCGTGCGCGGCCAGCGCACCCGCACCAACGCCCGCACCCGCCGCGGTCCGCGCAAGACGGTTGGCGTGCGCAAGAAGGCCGAGGCAAAGAAGTAACAGTCATGCCTAAGAAGAAAGTCGTCCGCACCCGCCGCCGCGAGAAGAAGCACGTCATCGTGGGCCAGGCGCATATCCAGTCCACCTTCAACAACACCGTCGTGTCGCTGACCGACGCCCAGGGCAACGTCCTGGCCTGGGGCAGCGCCGGCAGCCAGGGCTTCAAGGGCTCGCGCAAGAGCACGCCCTTTGCCGCCCAGATCACGGCCGAGGCGACGGCACGCCGCGCGATGGAGCACGGCCTCAAGCAGATCGAGATCTTCGTCAAGGGCCCGGGAGCCGGCCGCGAGGCCGCCATCCGATCCCTGCAGGCGGCGGGACTCGAGGTCACCGCGATCACCGACGTCACGCCCATCCCGCACAACGGTTGCCGTCCACCGAAGCGGAGGCGCGTCTAAATGGCCCGCTACGAAGGCCCGGTCTGCCGCCACTGCCGTCGCGAGGGCGTCAAGCTCTTCCTCAAGGGGGAGAAGTGCTTCACGAAGTGCACCCTCGATCGTCGCGCCATGCCGCCCGGCATGCACACCCAGGTCCGCCGCCGCAAGGTGTCTGACTACGGCATCCAGCTGCGGGCCAAGCAGCGCGCGCGCCGCATCTACTTCCTGCTCGAGGGCCAGTTCCGGCTCTACTTCGACCGCGCCGCCAAGATGGCCGGCGTCACCGGCCTCAACCTGCTGCGCCTCCTGGAGACGCGGCTCGACAACGTCGTCTACCGCGTCGGCTTCGCGGCATCGCGGCGGGACGCCCGCCAGCTCGTCTCCCACGGCCACCTCACCGTCAACGGCCGTCCCGTCAACATCCCCTCCTACGCCGTGCGCGTCGGCGATGTGATCGCGATCAAGGACTCGAGCAAAGAGGTCGCCCGCATCAAGAACGCCCTCGACGCGGGCGAGCAGCGGCCGGTCGTTCCCTGGCTCAGCCTCGACAAAGACAACATGACCGCGAAAGTCACCGCGCAAGCTGGACGCGACGACATGGACCAGACCATCCAGGAGCAGCTGATCGTCGAGTTTTATTCGCGCTAATTCCATTCATTCAAGGAGCACCATGATCGATATCGCCCAACCCCAAGTCAAAAGCATCGAGAACTCGGGCACCTACGGAAAGTTCGAGATCGAGCCGCTGGAGCCCGGCTTCGGCACCACGCTCGGCAACGCGCTTCGCCGCGTGCTGCTGAGCACGCTTAAGGGTGCCGCCGTCACCTCGGTCTCGATCGAGGGCGTAGCCCATGAGTTTTCCTCCATCCCGTACGTCAAGGAGGACGTCACCGAGATCATCCTCAACCTCAAGGGGCTGAACCTGATCTCCTACAGCGACGATCCGGTCCGGCTCACGCTGGACGTCACCGGTCCCCGCGAGGTGAAGGCGGCCGACATCCAGGCGCCGAGTGATGTCGAGATCGTCAACCCCGAGCTCTACATCTGCACGCTCGACAGCAACAAGGGCCGGCTCCGCATGGAGCTGACGGTCGAACGCGGCAAGGGCTACGTGCCCGCCGAGCGGAACAAGAAAGAAGGCCAGCCGATCGGCGTGATTCCGATCGACGCCATCTTCAGCCCGGTCGTCAAGGCGAATTTCCTGATCGAGAAGACCCGCGTCGGCCAGGAGACCGACTGGGACAGGCTGATCCTCGAGGTCTGGACGGACGGGACAATCGTGCCCGACCAGGCCATCAGCGAGGCGGCCAAGCAGTTCACCTCGCACCTGGGCCTCTTCACCCGCTTCACCGAGCGGATCAAGGACGCCGACGTGCCGCAGCAGAAGGGGAACGACCTCTCCTCGCGGCTGGCGGACGTGCCGATCGAGGACCTCGATCTCTCGGTTCGGGCGCTGAACTGCCTGAAGGCCAACGAGATCACCAAGGTCGGCCAGCTGGTGGCCCTGCGCGAAGAGGACCTTCTGAGCCTGCGCAACTTCGGTCGGAAGTCGCTGGACGAGATCAAAGAAAAACTGGTGCAGCGCGGCTTCCTCACGCCGGAAGAGCTGACCAAGGTCCTGGTCTAGGAGCCCGAGTCGGGTGCGACACCAGAAGGCGGGACGCAAGTTCAGCCGGAGCACGGCGCATCGCAAGGCGATGAGCCGCAACCTGGTCACGTCCCTGCTCGACCACGGTCGCATCGAAACGACCGAGGCCAAAGGCAAGGAGTTGCGCCGCTGGGTCGAGAAGGTCATCACCAGGGCCAAGAACGACAACGTCGCCGCCCGCCGGGCGGTTGACGCCATCGTCGAAGACCGTGAGGTCACCGAGCGGCTCTTCACCAAGCTGATGCCGCGCATGAAGGAGCGCACGGGAGGCTATACCCGCGTGCTGAAGATCGGCCCACGTCAGGGCGATGCCGCGCCGATGGTGCTGGTGGAGCTCGTCGACCGATGAACGTGAAACTGGTCATCGAGTACGAGGGGACTCGCTATCACGGCTGGCAGGCGCAGGCCGGGGCACCCACGGTGGAAGCCGCCCTGCGCGACGCCATCCAGTCGCTGACCGGTGAGTCGCCGGTGCTGACGGCCGCCGGGCGAACCGACGCCGGCGTGCACGCGCTCGGCCAGGTGGTGAATTTCCGCCTCGAGCGCGAATTCCCCATCGAGCAAATGCCCGGCGCCTTGAATGCCCGCCTGGCACCGGATATCGCGGTCCGTCGCGCCGAAGTCGTCGATGAGAGCTTCAACGCCCGCTACTCGGCGAAGGCCCGCCTCTACGCCTATCGGATCCGCCAGGCGCTCCCTCGAGGCGCCTACCAGCGCCAGTATGCCTGGGGCCTTCACGACACGCTCGACGTCGCCGCCATGCAGGCGGCCGGCGACCGGCTCGCCGGACAACACGACTTTCGCGCCTTCGGCCGCAGCCCGCGGCCGGGTGGCCACACCGTCCGCCACGTCCGCGACGTACGGGTCAGCGGCGCCGGCGACTGGGTGACGATCGCGGTCGCGGCCGACGCGTTTCTCTACGGCATGGTGCGCCGCATCGCCGGCGCGCTGGTCGAGGTGGGCCGCCGCCGCCAGCCGGTCGAATGGATCGACTCGCTGCTCGGCGGATCGACAACCGGATTGCGCCTCGCACCGCCCCAGGGGCTGGTGCAGGTCGCGGTGGAGTACTAGACGATGCCCGTACCAGGAAAGACGTACAGCGCCAAGCCATCGGAGATCACGGCCGGCTGGTACATCATCGATGCCAGCGGGCAGACGCTCGGGCGGCTCGCCGCCAACGTCGCCAAAGTGCTGCGCGGCAAGCACAAGCCGATGTACACGCCGCACCTGAACACCGGTGACCACGTCATCGTGATCAACCTCAAGGGCATCCGGGTGACCGGCAAGAAGCCGACCGACAAGGTGTACACGCGCTACACCGGCTACCCGGGCGGCCTTCGCAAGCGCGCCTACGAGGACATGGTCGTCAAGCACCCAACCTATCCCTTCCGGCACGCGGTATCCGGTATGTTGCAGCACGGGACGCTCGGCAAGGAGCAGCTGCGCCGCCTCAAGGTCTACGCCGGGGATGCGCATCCGCATAAAGCGCAGCAGCCGGTACCAATCCGCTTTGGAACGAAAGGAGATATCGAAGTCATTGGCCGATAACGCCACGTACTACTACGGCACCGGACGGCGCAAGAACGCAGTCGCGCGGGTCCGCCTCTATCCTGGCGAAGGCACCATCATGGTCAACAACAAGCCCCCGCTGCAGTACTTCGGTCGCCGGATGCTCGAGATGGTCGTGGTCGAGCCGCTCAAGCTGACCGAGAGCAGCAAGCGCTTCAATGTCAGTGCCATGGTCGATGGTGGTGGCATGTCCGGTCAGGCCGGGGCCGTCCAGCATGGCATCGCCCGCGCGCTTTGTGTCGCCGACCTGGCGATGCGGCCCGTCCTCAAGAAGCACGGCATGCTGACGCGCGACCCGCGCATGAAGGAACGGAAGAAGCCAGGCCTCAAGCGCGCCCGCAAAGCTCCCCAATACACGAAGCGCTAGCTCGTTAGCTTGGCCCGCGGCGCCGCGACATGAACCAGGCAACTGCCGCAACGATCACGATCAGAACCACGACGCCGGCGATGATCTTATTGGTCGTAATCGCCGTCGTGATCAGGGGCGCGATGAGGGCGAATGCCATGCTCGTAGTCATAGCTCGAGTCTAGGCGTTTTGTCGGGGCCGAGTTAGACGATACTAGTCACCGTTAGTGGACGTCATCCTGCGCGACATCCTGGTGTTCCTCCAGAGCGGGAACATCTGGCGCCATGTCCTCGACCTCATCGATGTCACCCTGGTGGCGTTCTTTCTCTATCGCTTGTTCCTGCTGGTGCGGGGGACCCAGGCGGTCCAGCTCATGTTCGGCGTCCTCCTGCTCGCCCTGATCGGTTTGCTGGCGAACCTCCTCGACCTGCGGTTG
>VBFF01000049.1:0-2277 GCA_005889285.1 Chloroflexota bacterium | reverse complement strand
CGGATCAATGGCGAGCTTACGGCGGAATTCCTGGAGGCGATCTTCTTCCCGAACTCGCCCCTCCACGACGGCGCCGTCATCGTCCGGGGGAACCAGATCCTGGCGGCGGGGTGCGTCCTTCCGCTGGCGGAGGAAGGGACCGTCCGGGAGCGGATGGGAACCCGCCACCGCGCCGGGCTCGGCCTCTCGATGCAAACGGACGCCGTCGTGCTGATCCTCAGCGAGGAGCTGGGCCAGATCGCCGTGGCGCACGAGGGAAAGCTGCTGCGCAACCTCGACCCGGACCGGCTGCGGCAGGTCTTGACATCGCTGCTGCAGCCCCGCACCGAGCTGCATCGGCCACCCCTGCCCGTCTGGCGTCGGTAGGGGCAGGCCGGCTAAAATAACCTTCCTGCTGGCGAACCTTCGACTCAAGCTGCTGGCGATCGCGTTTGCCGTCGCCCTCTGGAGCGTCGTCGCCTACGCGCAGAACCCCACCCAGGACCACGCCTATCGCGTGGGGCTGGACACGCCGTCGCTGCCCGCCGGGCTCGTGTTGGTCGGGGACATCCCGCAAGTGACGATCACGGCCATTGGCAGCTCCGACCACATGCGCGCGTTCGACGCCCAGCTGCGTGTCAACCCGAGCATGCTCCACATCAAGGGGAACTTTTCCGGAACGCGCGTCGGAAAGAACGACGTTCCCATCCACGTCAATAACGCCGACCCCACGATCACGATCGTCGCGCCCAGCACGATATCGGTCACGCTCGATGAGCTGGGCACGACGACCCTGCCGGTTTCGATCGAGCGGGTTAAGGCCCTGGCGCCCGGGTTCCACGAGCAGACGGCGGCCACCTCGGTGACCCCCGCCAACGTCCGCATCGACGGGCCGAAGAGCCAGCTCACCGGCATCCAGGCGGTGGTTCTTGTTGAAATGGATGCCTATAACAGCCCAGGGTTCAACCAGCCGTTTTCGGTCGTCCTCTGGGACCAGAACAAGAAGCCCGTGACCAAGTCGATGACGGCGACCCCGGCCCAGGTAACGGTGAAGATGGTTATCCAGGCCGACGCCATCACGGTTGACAAGGCGGTCGGGTTTACCGTCACGGGCCAGCCGGCCGCCGGCTACCGCCTGGTCAACGTCACGATCGCCCCGCTGCTCGTTCAGGCGACCGGGCTCCAGAACACGCTCGCCGGCCTGGTGCTGCTCGCCACCGACCCCATCGACCTCACCGGCGCCAAGGCCGACATCGTGAAGACCGTGACCATCCGGCCGCCGGACGGGGTCACTACGAATCAGAAGACCGCCCAGGTGCACGTTTTCATCTCACCCATCCCAGGAGCTACGCCCAGCTCGAGTCCGTAACTTTGCGCCCACACGCCCGTTTAACCAAAACAACGAACTGAGTTCGCTCGTTTGAGCGTGTCCACAGTGGGAACATAGGAGGCTGCGGGGATATGTGCGGGATTATTGGCTACCTGGGCGAACGTTCGGCGGCGCCCATCATCATGGAGAGCCTCAAGCGGCTCGAGTACCGCGGCTATGATTCCGCCGGGGTCGCCATCTTCAATGAGGCGGACGGCCAAACCTCCGTCGTAAAGAGCGCCGCCAAGGTCGACACGCTGGTCGAGCGCCTCACCGAGGAGATGCCCGCCGGCCGGCTCGGCATCGGCCACACCCGCTGGGCCACGCACGGGCGTCCCACCGTCATCAACGCGCATCCCCACACCGACTGTGACAAGCAGATCATGGTGATCCACAACGGCATCATCGAGAACTTCGCCGAGCTGCGGAAGGACCTGCAGGCGAAGGGCCATGTGTTCATCTCCGAGACGGACACCGAAGTGGTGCCGCACCTGATCGAGGAGTTCGACAAGGGAGACCTCGTGGCGGCCGTCCGTGAGGCACTGGCAAAACTGCGAGGCGCCTACGCCATGGTGATCTTCTCGCAGCGCGACCCCGACCTCTTGATCGGTGCCCGGCTCAACGCCCCGCTCGTGGTCGGCATCGGCGACAAGGAATGGTTCGTCGCCTCCGACATCACCGCCGTGATCCCGTACACGAAGAAGGTCCTCCTGCTGGGCGAGGGCGAGATGGTGTCGGTCACCAAGCTGGGTCCCGAGGTGAGCACGATTGGCGGCGCCGCCGTCAAGCCCAAGGTGATCGAGGTCAAGTGGGATATCAGCCAGGCCCAGAAGGGCGGTTTCCCGCACTTCATGGCCAAGGAGATCAACGAAGCACCGGAGGCGGTCTCCAACGCGCTTCGAGGCCGGCTCAGCGATGAGGGCGAGGTC
>VBFF01000124.1 GCA_005889285.1 Chloroflexota bacterium | reverse complement strand
CCCGGTAGAAGGACCTCGCCGTCGAAGCTCTGCGCCAGCTGTGTTCGGATCATGTCACTATGACCGCCGTGGACGGCAAAACTCATCGCGCCCACGATCGAGTTTCACCTCGGGACATCTTTCATATCACCACCGAGGAGGACTGGGCGCGCGCACAGGCGGAGGGTGCCTACTCCGCCTCGACGAGCGGACTGACGCTAGCCCAGGTGGGCTTCGTGCATTGCGCTTACGAAGAGCAGGTCGCTCGCGTGGCCAACGTGTTCTTTCCCGGCTTGGCGAACCTGCTCGTCCTGCGCATTGTGATCAACAAGCTTCACGCCGAGGTGCGGTACGAGAATCTCGAAGGTGGCGATGAGCTCTTCCCCCATGTCTATGGTCCGCTCAACCTTGATGCGATCGTCGGCGTCATGTCCCTTCCACCAGGGAGGGATGGCACCTTTACTTTTACCGGCGGCTAAGCCGTCTTCTTGATTGTCTCTCTCGCAGGCAGCGCCGATCTGCGGTCGAGCGTGCTGATCACGGGGCGCCAGGTTAGGACCTCTCGCAGGACATCCTCGCCCTCGAGATCATCCTTCTGGGCATGAAAGAGCTGGCCGAAGACGAAGTAAAGGGAAGCGGCCTGTTCGCCGGACGTCACCCGTAATGTCCCGGTCGCTCGGTCGCGGCTGAGCATGTCGATGGTCTCGGGTAGGGGAGCGTCGATCGGCACCCGACCAGCTGCCAGGCTGAACCCTTCCTGACGAGGTTGGCGGGACGGCAACTGTCGCGCAGGTCGCCGTCGGCGGCCGACCAGGTGGATGAGGAGAATCAGAATTGCGGCGACACCGAGGCCGATCTCGATCAGAGCGGATTGTTGCGTGAACACGCCAACCATCCTATCCGTCGTCGCGCCCACCGAGACCTTCCGAGCACCATCACAAAGCGTGATAGCGCGGCTGGGCTAACCGAACTCAGGATGCCCAGTCTCAATTAAGAGCGGGGCACGAGTTTGGTCGTGGTAGACCGTGCCTGAGGCGTCAGCACGCTGTTGAGGATGCTTCCGGCGTAGCGCCGGTATTTGGCCCGGTACGCAGCATCGACCTTCTCGTCGATGGCGTGGTCAGCGTTCACGAAGGTGACATCTTTCTCGATGCCGCCCGCCCGGATCCGACCTTCGTGCCTGTCCTGCGTCCCACGAAACCACGCCGACGAAGGGCCTTTGACCGATCGGACGTAGAGGCTATCGTCATCCCGGGCCACCCAGATGGTCACCGGCTTTCGACGCGTGCCGTCGGGCCGGACTGACGCAATCTCCAGCTCCTCGGCGTTTGCGATCCTTGTCAGTTCGTCGCTGGTCCATTCACTCATCATCGTGTCTCCTTGTAATTCGACGTATCAGCGTCAAACCATCCCAATCCTGAGGAGCGACTTGATGGCGCGGCGCTCGTCCATGGCACGGTACCCCTCCGCGACACCATCGAGGTTGGTGTCGAAGTCGAAGACACGTCCGGGATCGATGCGGCCTTCGAGGACATCGTCGAGGAGCTCAGGAATATACCGGCGCACCGGCGCGGCGCCGCCCCGCAATCCGATGTTGCGGCCGAACATGGTGTCGATCGGGACTTCGACGCCATGCGGGACACCGACGAAACCGACAATTGAGCCCGGACGCGCGATGGCGAACGCCGTCTCGAACGACTGGGCCGTTCCGACGCACTCGACAGCGGCGTCGACGCCCACGCCATCCGTCATCTGCAGGATTGCCTGGATTGCCGCCTCGCCGCGCTCGGCGACGATGTCCGTGGCACCGAACGACCGGGCGAGTGCCTGGCGGGCCGCGTGCCGACTGAGGGCAATGATCCGGGCGGCGTGAAGTCGCCGAGCAGCAATGACGGCGCAGAGGCCGACCGCGCCGTCCCCGATGACGGCGACGACGCTGCCACGCTTGACGCCCGCGCTCACCGCGGCGTGATGGCCGGTGGCCATGACATCGGAGAGCGTCAACAGTGAGCGCATCATTTCGTCTGAGTGACCCGTACCTGGGATGCGGACAAGGGTGCCGTCGGCGAACGGCACGCGCACCGCTTCGCCCTGCCCTCCGTCCACCCCGTCGGTGCCAAACGGAGCGCCGGCGACGCAGTTTGACGTCCACCCCGCGCGGCAGTGCGCGCACGTACCGTCGCTAAATTTGAACGGGGCGACAATGAAGTTGCCCCTGGCGATGCTGCGCACATCGGCTCCGACCTGCTCGACGATGCCAATGAATTCATGGCCGATGGGGCCGGGCGCGTGGGGAGACTCGCCGCGGTAGTACCAGAGGTCTGAGCCGCAGACGCAGCCGAGCACGACGCGAACAACGGCGTCGGTCGGCGAAGCGATCGCTGGGTCGGGCCGGTCAGCGACCTCGATGCAACGGGGACCGCAAAAGACAGCAGCCCGCACAGCTAGGCATCCTCCGACGTGCGCACCGCGGCTGGACTAACCGAACTCGACGGCAAGATACGCCGTGCCGTTCGGTGCTAACACCCAGGCCACGCCGACGTAGTGATATGGTCCCAGAATATTCGCGCGGTGCGGCGGATCGCCCATGAACCACGCGTTCATTGCCGCGTCCTTGATGCCGCCACCCTGAAACCCGATGTTCTCGCCGCTCCTCGGGCCCAGCTGACAGCCCAGATCCAGGCTGCGGCCGTTCGCATGTGAGATGTATCCCTGTGCCGCCATGCGCGCCGCCTGTCCGGTCGCGACGTTTGCGAGGCAGGTGTTCCACTGCAGCGGAGCCAGGCCGGCGGCCTGGCGGTCCTGGTTGATCAGGCCCCACTGGCCGGTGCCAACGACGGCCTTGGAAGGCGCCGGCGGCGGCTTCGGCCGCAGGGTCGCCATCGGTACCCGCGGGACAATGGTCCGGGCCTCTGCCGACGGTGTGGGCGGCGGGCGCTCGTCCGGGCGCCGCGGGATCGGATCGGATCTCAGGTCGGCGATTGGGAGGTGACGGATGGATGCGGACTGCGCTAACAATGCCTGCTGAGGCGGAGCGGCCTGCCCGATGGCCACCACGGTCAGCAGCATCACCCCAACGAGGGCGCCGCGCGACAGAAGCGGCCTCATCAGTACTGATACCGGTCTACCCCGCCAACTCATAAGGACCGGAGAAACGTTTCCCCGGCCGCCACTATAACATCGGCTCAGCGAGACGCTCGGCCACCGAGCCTGAGGAACTCGCGCTCAGCTTTCGTCGGCGCCAATGCGGCTGCCCGCTCATAGGCGGCTGCCGCCTCGCCGGCCCGGCCCAGGCGCCGGAGGAGATCCGCTCGGGTGGCGTGGAACGGGTAGTAGTCGCCAAGGTCCAACTCGTTTACCAAACTCAGCGCTGCCGCAGGGCCCTGCATCTCGCCGATGGCGATGGCGCGGTTGAGGGCTACGACCGGAGTTGGGGAGACCGCCAGCAACTGGTCATAAAGGGCGACAATCTGCGACCAGTCAGTCTGCTGCACCGTCGCCGCGTCGGCGTGCACCGCGTTGATAGCGGCCTGCAGCAGGTACTGACCGGGCGGACTATGGCGACGGTGCCGGAGGACGATCGCCTTGGCCTCCTCGATTAGCGCCCGATCCCAGCGTGTACGGTCCTGCTCGCCGAGCAGCACGAGAGCGCCGTCAGGCCGTGACCGCGACGCGCGACGCGACTCGGTCAGGAGCAGCAGCCGTCGATAGCACGCGTGCCAGCCGGATCGCCTCACGGCGGAGATCCGGTTCGGCTGGTGCGGGCGGCGCCGCGTTATAGAGAAGATAGACGACAGCTAGCACGGGGCGCAGGCGGCCAGCCAGCTCGTGAACCTCGGGTATGCGGTAAGGGATTCGGGCCGCCTTGATCTTGCGCTTGGCACGCACGATTCGTTGCGCCATCGTCGCTTCGGCTACCAGGAAGGACCGTGCCACCTCCTCAGTCGAGAGGCCGCCGAGCAGCCGGAGGGTGAGCGCCACCTGCGCTTCCGTCGAGAGTGCCGGATGGCAGCACGTGAAGATCAGCCGAAGCCGGTCGTCCTCCAGGGGCCCCACCTCCCTGCCCGCATCGGGATCGTCGCTGTGCGGCAAGAGCACCGCGACCTCCCGGAGGAGCTCGCGTCCCCGCGCATCACGGCGCTGACGATCGATGGCCAGGTTGCGGGCGGTCGTCGTGATCCAGCCGCCCGGGTTAGGCGGTAGGCCGTCACCCGGCCACTTCCGCAGGGCGACGGCGAACGCCTCCTGAACCGCATCCTCGGCGGCATCGATGTCACCGAAGGCTCGAATCAGGGAGGCGACCGACCGGCCGTACTCCTCGCGAAAAATCCGGCTGACCGCCGTCTCATCGACGGGGACTGCCGCGCGGCCGTTCGGCTGATTGTCAGCTCCGAACATCCACAAAGGGCCATACCTCGATCGGCCTCTTGATCGTCTTGCTGACCTTGGTCGCCCAGGCAAGCGCGGCGTCGAGATTTTCGGCCTCGATGATGTAAAAGCCTCCGAGGTGTTCTTTCGATTCCACAAAGGGACC
This sequence comes from Chloroflexota bacterium, assembly GCA_005889285.1. GTDB lineage: Bacteria > Chloroflexota > Dormibacteria > CF-121 > CF-121 > CF-13. Next base: position 3,184 of record VBFF01000124.1, on the reverse strand, counting down.
GTCGGTCGTAAGCACCTCACCGTTGGAAATCCGCACGACGGTGGCGGTATCGGGTTCGTGAAGGCGGCCGGAGAGGACCAGGCTGTCCGAAGACTTCATCTCAGCCTCGAGCTTGCCGATCTGCTTGAAGGACTCTTTCATCTCGTCGTCGGTCATCGGCTCGCGGATCTCGCCCGCGACGCTGTGAACGGATAGCAAGTAGTGCGCCATATGTTCCTCCTGGTAACGGGCGGGCCCTTGCCCGCCTCTCACCACACTACGAACGGATCTTGCCAGGATCGACATAGGCTAGCAAGGGCTTGGGCGCGAAGGACCCGCACAGCCTGCGTCGTTATGCCTGTGGAGATGATCGAGACTCACGCTGAGCCATCGGGCTGGTTCGATTGGCTGCAGCAAGATACGTCCCTTGTCCCAGAGGGTGCGGAAGACCTTGTCGTTACCGCTGTCCTCGTCTTGCAGCTGAACGGACGCCTTCTGTACCTCAAGCGCACGAGTGATCTGGCCGAGATCAACCTTGGGGAGAGGCGAATTCTGGATACTCTGACCCGGCAAGGCGACACGGTGTTTGTCGCCGTAGGCCCGGATGCAGGGCATCTCCGCCTCTCCTACCGCATGCCCGACCTGGAAAATGCCATTGCGTTCGATGCCGATGGCCTTCGTGCCCTTATCCGGCAATGGTTCGTCTGGGCCAGTACCGCCTAGCGCGGCTATTCGAGAAAGGCAAGGGTGGCCGCGGCGAACAGCGGCGAGCTGAAGATGGTGTAGTGGGTGAGGCCAGGAAGGATCGCGAGCGCGTGCCCGCCTTTCGGCCGGCCCTCGCCCATCCAGCCACCGTCGCGCAGTCCGCCATCGAGCAGTTTGAAGACCTCGACGTAATGGCTCGGCGGCGCCATGTCGGCATCGCCAGCGACGATCAGGGTCGGCACCTTGAGGCCGCGGACCTCTTCTGTAAAGTCGTAGTCCTTCGACATCGATTCGCCGATCTTCGTCAGTAACCGAGGGAAATCCTCAGGACGTGGCGCGACCCGTTGATACAGCTGGTACATCGGCGTGTCCTTCATGAACTCGACGGCGGCGGCGTTCACCTGGCCCTGCTGCGCCCGCATCTCCGGATAGATCGCGTCGGGACGGATGTTCGCTGAGACGGCAACGAGCCGGCGGACCTTCGCCGGGTACTGCGCCGCTGTCTGCAGCGCCACGCCGCCACCGAGCGAGTAACCCACGACGTCCGGTCTGGCCAGCTCGAGGTGGTCGATCAGTGCTGCGATGTCGCCGGCCATGAGCCGGACGTCGATCGGTCGATCGATGTCAGCGGTACGGCCGTGTCCCTGGAGGTCGACCGTGATGACCTGGTGGCGCTCCGCGAGCACTGGAAGAACCGGCCCGAACATCTCGCCCGACCCAAGCCCTCCGTGCAGCAGGATCAGTGGGCGCCCGGACCCATGGGTTTCGTAGTAGAGGTTGATACCGTTGACCTCGGCGTACTGGCCGGTGCCCTTCACGTCGGTCGTCCAGTCGGTCTTCATGGTGGTGCTCCTTCGTCTTCGATGGTAACTGCCTGTCGAATATCGAGACTCCGCCCTCGGCTCGAATTCATCGGACGGCGTTTATATGTTGTCGACGGCCGCGAGGCGATGCTGGCCTCAGCTGGAAACCGCGGTCGAGCGTCTTGTCGCAGCGCGCGCTAATTAGCGAGTAGCGCCCACGCCGCAACCCCACGAGCTTGTAGGCCTTACTCGGCCTCCTTGTCGGACGTCTCAGCGGAGGAAATCGGGTCGGACTTTGAAAAGCACGAGCATGAACGTGCCAAACGCTATCGTCGAAACCCATTGGCCAGACTGATGCACTATTCCTTCGGCGAGACTGCCAAGAGCCATGCTAAGAATCGCCGCGGCCATCCCAACGCCGAGCAGGATTGCTTGCTTGCGAACGACCGCCCTCATGCCACAAAAATACCAGCGGGTTGGCTCTTCATAAGCGCGAGATCGAAGCCAGCCATGCGTAAGACTGACCCAGATTGGTCTCAAAGGTCGAGGGCTGGATGTAATTGACGCGCCAGCCGTCGCGAAAGACCGACCTGATCTCGGCTTGAGTTACGCGCCGCGGTCCCCAATCGCCAGGCTCCTCGTCGCTGAAGCACATCAGAAAGTAGGTGCCGCCCCGCCGAACGACTCGCCCGAGGCTATCTCTGAAGTGGGCGCGGTCTTCGTCAGAGAACACATGAAACAGCCCCGAATCAATGACGGTGTCGAATGGCTTTTCGGGCACGGCGAGGTCGAGCGCATCGGCGAGCTCGAAACGAGCCTTGAGACCACGCCGTTTTGCTTTGGCCCGCGCCTTCCTGATCGCGGTTGGCGCGCCGTCGATTCCCGCCGCAACGAAGCCATGCTCGGCCAGGTATAGGACGTTTTCGCCGGTCCCGCACCCGATGTCCAGGACCAACCCAGTGATCTGGCCGGTCTCGGCCAGCCGCATGATCGCGGGCTGCGAGCGGCCGATGTCCCATGGCGGGATTCCGAGGTAGGCGGCTTCAAATAAGTCTGCAGGCATGGCTGGAAGTTCCCCTCTAATTTAGATCGGCTTAGCCCGGAGGTTGGTCAGTTAGGCGCGCGATCGCCGGACGGCTCAGCGCAGCTCGTTGATGCGGACGAGGTTGCCCGCGGGATCGCGGAAGGCGCAGTCGCGGACGCCGTACGGCTGCTCGATCGGCTCCTGGACGACTTCGGCGCCGCTGGCCTGGACCCGCGCGAAGATGCCGTCGAGGTCGGTAGTGGCCAGGATGATGGCAGCATAGCTGCCCTTGGCCATCATCTCGACGATGGTGCGGCGCTCGTCGTCGGTGACGGGGCCGGGGCCGACGCCTGGCGGGTGAAGGACGATCGACGTGCCGGGCTGGTCGGGAGGGCCGACCGTGATCCAGCGCATCCCACGGTGTCCGACATCATTGCGGACCTCGAAGCCGAGGGTGTCGCGATAGAACGCGAGAGATGCGTCCGGGTCGGCGTGTGGGAGGAAGCTCGAGTGAATGCTGAGGTGCGTGGCAGTCACGCTAGGACGGGCTCGGTGACCCGCGCTTCTCGCATTCTGATCGGTCTGGTCACCTGTTTTGCCACGCACGGCGCCATCCCTTCCGTCGCACGTGCTTCGTGACGCCGGTAGTTGCTGGGCGGTATCCCGACCAGTT
>VBFF01000111.1 GCA_005889285.1 Chloroflexota bacterium | reverse complement strand
GCGCTTCGCGTTTCGGCCAGGCACCCGCTTCGCCTGATGTTTCCCATGGTGTCGACCCTCGACGAAGTCCGCCAGGTGAAGGTCCTGCTCGAGCAGGCACGGCGCGACGTCAATCCGAGCACCGCTGATGGAATCGGAATGCCGGTCGGCATCATGATCGAGGTGCCGGCGGCGGCAATTGGCGCCGATCTGCTGGCGGCGGAGGTCGACTTCTTCAGCCTCGGCACCAACGATCTCACGCAATATCTCTTTGCCGCCGACCGTACCAACCCGGAGCTCGCTCCCCTCGCGGACAGCCTTCATCCCGCCCTGCTGCGGATGATCGACCAGGTGGTGAAGGCCGCGCACCGGCGCCAACGCTGGGTCGGTGTGTGCGGCGAGATGGCCAGCGATCTCTGGGCGGTCCCGTTGCTGGTGGGCCTGGGCATCGACGAGTTGAGCGTGCACCCGCCGGCCGTCGCGCGCATCAAGGCCCTGGTGCGCAGCCTCGATGCCGCCGAGTGCGGGCGGGCCGCCCGCGCCGCCCTCAAGCTCGACAGTGGCGCCGCCGTGCGCCGCCTGATCGCGCGCCGCCGCCTCCGGCCATAATTCACCTCATTGCGCCGTGCCCGCCGGTTCGCCGGCTTCGTCCTGGTTAACGTCGTTCTCGGGCTTGCTCTACCGGCATGCGTCAGTCCCGAGGCCGCCGCCGAGCTCGCCCCCACGCTCAGCCTGAAATCGATCGGCGGCAGCCGCATCGCCTTTCAGAACGGCATTCCGGTCCCGACCTTTTCCTACCAACCGCGGCGGCGGCTGGAGCTTGGCGGTCACTGGCGGATTCAGACAACGGTAATGGACCATGACCTGTCGCTTGCCGTCCGTTCGCAGTCGCTGAATCAGCTCATCGCCGACGCCGCCGGGCGGGAGAAGACGGCCTTCGACGATACCCGATGGGCGACGGTGGAGGTGCCCGGCTCCTACGATCCGCCGCCCTCGGCATCCGGCAACGGCGCCTGGTACCGAAAGGATTTCGATGTCCCATCGGAGTGGCAGAACCAGACGGTCACGCTGAAGTTCGGCGCGGCCAACTACGTCGCCGATGTCTGGCTCAACGGCCATTACCTGGGCTACCACGAGGGTGGCTCGACGCCCTTCGCGTTCGACGCCACGGACGCGCTCCTGGCCGGCGACATCAATACCATCGCGGTCCGTATCGATAATCCGCCCTGGGGTGAGCGCCAGGACATCGTTCCCTGGGGCCTCACCGACTGGTGGAACTACGGTGGGCTGACGCAACCGGTGTGGTTGGAGGCGACGCCCGCCGTTTACGCGGTGCGCGCCGACGTTGTGCCACACCTCGACAGCGCGGACATCGCCGTCACCGTCCACCAGCGCGGCGGCGGCGCGGCGCCGGTGCAGGTTGGTCTCGATATCTTGCCGGCGACGGTCGATCCCTCGAACCTCACCAATCCAGATCCGTTGAGCCTGATCCCGCCGGGTGCGGTGCCGATCGTCTCGCAGCGATTGGATGCCGGTCAGCTTGGCCGTGACGGGACGAGCCAGGTGCATGCCCGGTTCTCACTGACCGCCGCCGACCTGTGGTCGCCGCAGTCGCCGGCGCTCTACGTCCTGGAGGTGGCGGTCTTCTGGCAGGAGCGGCGGGTCGACCAGCTTTTCGAGACCTTCGGCCTCCGCCGCATCGCCGTCGATGCCACATCACCGCGGCTGCTGCTCAACGGCAACCCGGTGCAATATGCGGGCGTCGCGCTCCACGATGAGCGCGTCTATCCGGCCACCAAGGGCCAGCCGCGCGGTGGCCCGGTGGTCACGCCGGACGACATCCTCCTCCTGCTCGACAAGGCGAATGCGACCAATGTCCAGTTGATCCGCGCCGACCACCATCCGGCGAACCCCTTGCTGTTGATGCTGGCCGACCGCCTGGGGTACGCGATCTGGGAGGAGATCCCTCTGTATCACTACACCCCGGCGACCTTCGCCATCGCGATGGATCGCGGCATCCCCCAACAGATGTTGAGCGAGATGGACCTGCGGGACATGAATCATCCCTCGGTGCTCTTTCACGGCCTCGCGAACGAGTCGACCGGCGGCACCGAGCGAGAGCAGGCACTGGCGCGCCTGCACAACCTCGATCGAGCGATCGATGGGACACGACTCACCGGGCAGGCGGCCTACGGGAACCAGCCCGACGACCAAACCAGTGGCCCCCTCGACGTGGCGGGTTATACGACGTACTACGGGGTGTTCTACGGGCCAGGCGCGGCGGCCGGCACGGTGCACGCGCTGCAGGTCGCCCACGCCACCTTTCCAAAAAAGCCGATCATCATCCTCGAATTCGGGCGCTGGTCCGACAACGTTGCGGAGCAGGTGGAACAGCGGCGTATCCTTGCCGACACGTACCAGGCGGTCGCCCCCTACCTCGATGACACCCCCAACGGCTTCGTCGGCGCAACCGTATGGTGGACGCTCGACGACTACTGGACGCAACGGCCTGGGCTCAAGATCGAGCACTTTGGGCTCTATACGCCGAACGGCGATCCGAGGCCGGCGGGATTGCAGGCAGCCGAGCTGTTCAGCGGTGGGGCAGGGCAGGGTGCTCGGCAGAAGATCGTCTCGACTGCCATCGGGCAGCCACGGCAGCAATCGGTGCAGGGGCTTCGCTTCCTCGGCTACCTCGCCTACGCGCTGATCGTCGCGCTGACGATCCTGACCGTCATCCTGCTGGCTCTGCTCATCCTGCGGCGCCGGCCGCCGCGCCGGGCCATGGTCTCGTGATGCACCAGGTGAGTGGTCGAGTGCTGGCGATCTCGGTACGGGCCGCCATCATCGCCGGCGGCTGGACCGGCTTCGCGCTGGGATTGGTCGCTGGCTGCGCCCTCGGCGCAACGCTCGCCTGGTTCGCCGGGGCCATTCTCAGCTGGCAGCGTGACCTCAGCCTGACCCTGGGGGTGACCGAGCAGCTGCTGCCGTTCGGGGGTCAGGTGCCGCTGCTCGAGCGGCTGCAGTCGTCGTGGTTCCTGGTGGTTCCCCTCGCCGGTCTTCTGCTGGGGCTGTTCGCGGCCCTCCTGGGCGGCTTGATCGGGGGACTGGTGGCGGCCTCCTACAATCGCTCACCGTTCGGGGTGCACGTCGTGGTCGAGGTGCCGGACCCGACCCCGTAGGCCGTTACCGGCTTGTCATCGCCTTCACATGATCCGCTCAGCAATCGCCGATAGGCTCAGGCGTAGCGATGAGGGGTGGACCGGCCCGGGCGCTGTTGCGTCGGCACTGCCGCCTATGCGAGCCAAAACACGACCTCGTTGCCGTCCGGCGCCATCAGCCGGGAAGTGAAGATCGCCCGGCCCGTGCCGTCGGCGACGCCGGCGGCTCCGGTTACGACCGTGCTGGCCACATCTGCCTTCGATCAGTTGCGAGGCGACCTGGAGGCTATGGTCGCGCGTAGCGACGCCCGCGTGGGAATCAGCCTGCAGGAGTTGAGCGGGCCGCGCCGGAACAATCTCTCGCTGGGCGGCGGCGCCAGCTTCACGGCAGCCAGCGCGTACAAGCTGCCGCTCCTGATGGCGGAAGCGCAACAGATCGCGTCCGGGAAGGCGAGCGGGGCCGACGTCCTCTGTTTCGTTGCCGGCGACGCCGAAGACGGGTGGTTCAACGACTACGATCTCGGGTCCTGCTTCACACGCGACGAGCTGTCGCTGCGGGCGGGCCGCTACTCGGACAACACCGCCGCTCGCATCCTGGTGCGCTACCTCGGCGGAGCCGATGCCCTGAACGCCTACGCGAAATCGATCGGCATGACGGCATCGGTGCTCTGGGTGCCGAACACCACGACGCCCGATGACCTCACAGCCGCCTGGGTGAACGCCGCGCTCGGCCGGCTGGGGGGCGCAGCAGCCCGGCAATGG
>VBFF01000110.1 GCA_005889285.1 Chloroflexota bacterium | reverse complement strand
CTGGACGATCCCGGCCACTACATGTCGGCGGCCGACCTGGCCAGGGCGTCGGAGGAACTGATGCGGCGGTTCCCGGAGGTCGCGGCCATGGCGGCCACGCCCAGCCTGACTTTGCCGGCGACCGCCACCCACCACGCCTACGCGCTCTACAACCTCAATGAGCTGGTCCGAAAATATCCCGGCGCCACCGGGCTCAAGACCGGCTGGACGGGCCATGCGGGCGGATGCCTGATCGGCACCGCCACCCGCGACGGCCGGCATCTCATGGTGGTCCTGCTGGCCTCCCCCCGGATCTTCGATGAAGCCGCCGCGTTGCTGGACTACGGCTTTGCCACCCCGTCCTAACACCTACCGCACTTAAGCTGACCTCGACATGCCGTGCGTCTGATCCCCAGCGTCTCATTCCGGCTGATGTACCGACTAGGGCTGACGCCGTGGGACAGCGGCATCCCGCCACCGGAGCTGATCGAGGTCATCGAGGGTGCTCGTCACCTGCCGACCGGTCGGGCGCTCGACCTCGGCTGCGGCACCGGGACCACCACCATCTACATGGCGACCAACGGCTGGCAGGCCATCGGCGTGGATTTCGTCCCCGCGGCGATTCGTGCCGCCCGCGCCAAGGCGGTCGCCACCCGACTTGCGGTCGCGTTCCTCGTGGGCGACGTCACGCGGTTGCGTGAGCTCCCGATCGAGCCCGGCTTCGACCTGCTCTTCGATCAGGGATGCTTCCACTCCCTGCCGGAGACGGCACAGCCGGCTTACGCGGGCGAGGTCACCCGGGTGGCGCGGTCCGGTGCGACCTACTTGTTGTACGCGTTCGGGCGGCGGTCCGGAGAGCGGCGTCGCCGGTTTTTTCCGAAGGGCGTTACGCCCGACGAGGTACGGGCACGGTTTTCGGAGTTCGAGCTGGTCGAGGCGAGGCCGGGCACCGATCCGTTTGGCTCGCACTGGTACACGATGCGCCGCCGCTGATGACATCCACTTTTGCTGCGTTTGAGGCCGCCGAGCCGATGGTAAGCTGACCAACGAACGCCCCGGCTTCGTGCCGCGGGCGCATTTTTGCATGGTTCGGAGTCGATGACGCAGACCCTGCTCGAATTGCTCGACGGCCTCCCGGCCCGCGACCGGCTCGAGGCATGGTGGAACGCGCCCATCGGCAGCCTCGATGCCCACGGGCTTCCCTCCAGCGCGTTGCCGGTCTTCGCAGCGTGGCTGGCGAGGCGAGCCCGGCGGCCGCTGCTCGCTCTCGTGCCCGACCCGGAAGGGTCCTTCCAGGAAGCGGGAGCCTGGTTCCGCGACGACGTGCGCACCGTCGTCTTTCCTGCCGTCGAGACGCTCCCCTTCGATCGCCTTGCCCCCGACGAAGAGACGGTCCGGCGCCGGCTCGAGGCCATCGATGCGCTCGGCGCCGGCGAACCCGTGGTCTGCTTCACCTCCTGGACGGCCATGACGCGACCGACGTTGGCGCCGCAGTCGCTTCGACGCTGGGGCTTCACGCTCGAGCCAGGGCAAACCTACACGGTCGATGACCTGGTGCGACGGCTGACCACCCTGGGGTACCGGCGGGAAGCGCTCGTCCAGGGACGCGGCGAGTTCAGCCAGCGCGGCGGCATCCTCGATTGCTTCCCTCCCGACCGTCGGCGGCCGCTCCGCAGTGAATTCTTTGGCGACGAGCTCGAGTCGCTGCGCGAATTCGAGGTGGAAGCGCAGGGTTCGGTGGGTGACATCGCGAGCGCGCGCATCCTCCCAGCGGCGGAAATCATGCTGACACCCGAGGCGGTCGCGGGCGCGGACGGGCCGCTGCGCGAGATCGACTTCAGTCGCACCCTTCCGGAGGTGCGCGACCAGTGGCTGACCGACATCGAGCGAGTTCGTTCCGGTGCCTACTTCGATGGCATCGAGGGCTTCCAGGCCTATCTCGATCCGTCGCAGCCGACACTGTTCGACCACCTGCCGCAGGATGCCCTCATCCTCTCCCTCGACGGGCGGCGATCCCTGACGCAGGCCGAACAACGCGAGCAAGAACTCCAGGAGTTGGTCGCCGTTGAGATCGAGCGGGGCGAGCTGCCGCACGGACTGCGACCCGGCCTGGTGTCGATCGCGAGCCTGCGGCAGGCCGCCGGCGGATGGCGCCGGCTCGAGGTCGCCCGTGGCGCCGAGCTCGGCTCGCTCGACCTCGGATTCGAGCCGGTGGACGCCTACGCCGGCCGGATCGATGCCTTCTCCGACCGGGTGCGGACGGACGCCCGCGCAAAATCGCGCCTCTTGATCGTGACCCAGCAGGAACCGCGCTTGCGCGAGCTGCTCGAGGATCGCGACGTCTACCCGGCCGGCGGGGTGTTTGTCTGGTCGCAGACGCCGCTGGCGGCGGGCCTGGTCGTCCTGGGCAACCAGCCGGTGGCGCAAGGCTTCCGGGTTCCCTCCCAGCAGCTCGAGGTTTACGGCGACACCGACCTCTTCGGTGGCTTGCGCCAGCGGGTCCGCCGCGGCGTGGTGCGGGCGCGCTCGGCGACCTGGGAGCTGGAGTTCGAGCCAGGCGACCTGATCGTCCACGTCGACCACGGGATCGGGCGCTTCACCGGCATGCGGCTGATGGGCGACGAGGGCCAGGAGCGCGAGTACATGCAGCTCGAGTACGCCGAGGGCGACAAGCTGTACGTGCCGGTTGAGCACCTCGATCGCGTTCAGAAATATGTCGGCGGTGGCGATGCGGCGCCGAAGTTGCAGCGGCTCGGGACGGGCGAGTGGGACCGGGCGAAGCGCAAGGTGCGCGAATCCGTCGAGGAGGTCGCGCGCGACTTGCTCGACCTCTATTCGAAGCGGCAGCTCGTTGAGGGCCACGCCTTTTCGGAAGACGGGCCCTGGCAGCACGAGCTGGAGCAGTCGTTCGCCTACGACGAGACCCCGGACCAGGTCCGGGTGCTGGAGGAGATCAAGTCGGATATGGAGGACGCGCGTCCGATGGACCGCCTCCTCTGCGGCGACGTTGGCTTTGGCAAGACGGAGCTCGAGGTGCGCGCCGCGTTCAAGGCCGTCATGGACGGCAAGCAGGTGGCCGTCCTGGTGCCGACCACCGTGCTCGCGCAGCAGCACTACCTCACCTTCCGCGACCGCTTCCAGCCGTTCCCGGTCAAAGTCGACATGCTGTCGCGCTTTCGCTCGGATGCCGAGGCGACCGACGTCCTGCGCCGCTTGATGGTCGGGGAGGTCGATGTCGTGATCGGCACCCACCGGCTGCTGCAAAAGGATGTGCGCTTCAAGGACCTCGGCCTGGTGGTCCTGGACGAGGAGCAACGATTCGGCGTGTTGCAGAAGGAGAAGCTCAAGCAACTCCGTGCCTCGGTCGACGTCCTCTCACTGTCCGCAACGCCGATCCCGCGCACCCTGCACATGGCGCTGGCCGGCATTCGCGACCTGTCCGTCATCCAGACGCCTCCCGAGGAGCGCCTGCCGATCAAGACCTTCGTGACGGCGGACGACGACGACCTCATCAAGGAGGTCATCCAGCGCGAGCTGCAGCGCGGTGGCCAGGTCTTCTACGTCTACAACCGGGTGCAAACCATCAAGAAGGCCGAGGAGCGGGTCAAGCGGCTGGTGCCGCAGGCGCGGGTCGTGGTCGGCCACGGACAGATGCCGGAGTCGACGCTCGCCGACGTGATGCTCAAGTTCATCAAGGGCGAGGCCGACGTGCTGGTTTGCTCGACGATCATCGAATCGGGGCTCGACATCCCCAACGCGAACACCATCGTGGTGGTCGACGCCCACCGCATGGGGCTGGCGCAGCTCTATCAACTGCGTGGGCGGGTCGGGCGTGCCGGCCAACGCGCCTACGCCTATTTCCTCTACAACCCGCTGCGCTCGCACTCGGAGAATGCCGACAAGCGGCTCGACGTCATCTCCGAGCTGCACGACCTAGGATCGGGATTCAAGCTGGCCCTCAAAGATCTCGAGATCCGCGGGGCGGGGAACCTGTTGGGGGTCGAGCAGCACGGCGCTATCGCGGCCGTCGGCCTCGAGCTCTACAACTCGATGCTGCGCGACGCGGTCGAGTCGCAGAAGACCGGGACGCCCGTCGAGATGCCTGCCGGGCTCACGCTCGACCTGCCCATCGAGCACTTCCTGCCGCGGGAGTACGTCCCTGACGAGAAACTGCGGCTGCAGGTCTACCACGACCTGGCGGCCGTCGTCGACGAGCAGGGGCTCGAATCGGCCGAGCGCAACCTGGCCGACCGCTTCGGCAAGCCGCCCGCACCGGTGCGCAACCTTCTGTATGCGTTGCGGGTCAAGCTGCTCGCCCGCGCGGCTGGTATCGCGGCGGTCGAGACGGACGGCGACTGGCTGGTGATGCGCCTGCCGGCCGGCTGGAACGGTGACGAACGGCGGCTCGAGTCGCAATTCCGATCGATCCTGTACGTCCGCTTTGGGAAGGTGCGGATCTCGATCCCCCAGGCCGGCCCCGAATGGAAGGAGCGCCTGATTGATGTGCTGGGCGAGATCGAGCGCCTGGGCCGGATTGCGTTGGCCGTCTGACGGCGATCACCTAGCATGATGCCCGTGCCGCCGCGACGCGTCTTCACCACCGGCCGCAAGTGGGAGGCCATGGTCGGCTATGCCCGCGCGGTCCGCATCGGTCCGTCGATCGAGATCTGCGGGTGTGCGCCGACCGCGTCCGATGGCTCGACGGTGGGCAAGGGGGATATCTACGAGCAGACGCGGCAATGCCTGCGCGTCATCGGCGAGGCACTGGCCGGCGTGGGCGCCGGCTTCGACGATGTCACCCGGACCCGGATCTTTACGACAGCGCCGCGCCGCTGGCGCGAGATCGGCCGGGCCCACGGCGAGGTCTTCGGCGCCATCAAGCCGGTGACCTCGCTGGTGGGGGTGCGTGGCCTGCTCGACCCCGAATGGCTGGTGGAGATCGAGGCGACAGCGTATCGTGCCGGCGACTAGGACCATGGCGGACGAGACCGAGCGGATCCGGCAACTGCTGGAGGTCGTACGGCGCCTGCGCTCGCCACAGGGCTGTCCCTGGGACCGCGAGCAGACCCACGGGTCGCTGCGGGCCACCATGCTCGAGGAGGCCTATGAGGTCCTGGAGGCGATCGATGAGCAGTCGATGCCCAAGCTCCGCGAAGAGCTGGGCGACGTCTTGCTCCAGGTGTTGATGCAATCCGAGATTGCCGCGCAGTCCGCTGACTTCACCGTCGGCGACGTGGCGGACGCGGTCCGTGAGAAGCTGGTTCGCCGCCATCCCCACGTTTTCGGCGAGACCGTCGTCAGCGGTTCCGACGAAGTGGTTCGGAATTGGGAGGCGCTCAAGGCGGCGGAATATGGCCGGGAGTCGGCGCTGGACGGGGTGCAGCGGTCCCTGCCGGCACTGCAGTGGGCCTGGTCATTGCAACGCCGGGCGGCCAACGTCGGCTTCGACTGGCCGAACGTCGACGGCGCCCTGGACAAGGTCCGGGAGGAGGTGGAGGAGCTTCGAGACGCGCCCACCGTCGAGGACCGCGAAGCGGAGTTTGGTGACCTGCTGTTCAGCCTGGTCAATGTCGCCCGCAAGCTCGGCCTGAACCCCGAGGACGCCCTCCGCGCCGCGACCGGCCGCTTCGAGGCGCGTTTTCGGATCATGGAGCAGGAGGCGAAGGCCGAGGGACAGGATCTCAAGGACCTCCCGATCGAGGAGCTGGACCGGTACTGGGAGGCCGCCAAGCGCAACGGATGATGCCCTCACGAGTCGACGGGCCTTGCCAACCCGGGGAACCGTCCCTATAATCGGTCCGTTTTCGGGCCGGCTTGATCTTGCAACGAACCCAGACCACGTCTTGAGCACTTCCGAACCCAAAGCCTCCCGCGCGAAGGTCCACCTCGCCGCGCCCGATCGGCTGATTTGGCTTGTCGTCGGGGCGATTGTTCTCTGGGGAGTGTGGGCGTTCGGATCGGAACTGGTGCTCAACCTGCGGCTGAATCATGAGGTGCAGACGCTGCGCGACGGAAACGCGCAGCTCGCCGCCTCCAACGAGCAGACGGCCAAGGAAATCGCCATCGGAGGCTCACCCGGTGCCATGGAGGAAGCCGCTCGCAAGTCCGGCTTTGCTCGGCCGGGAGAGCAGGTTTATGTCATCGTTAAGCCAAGTGACTCGGCGGCAGCGGCCATTGTTGGATCGGCAAGCCCGGCGGTGGCACCGAGCGCGAGGCAATCAGTCAAAAAGCAAGACGGCGGCGGCGTAATCGGAAGAATCGAGAATTGGTGGAGGAGCTTATGGCATTAGGAGGGTCTGCGGGTTAGGTGGCAGTAACGCCTGGAACGGTGGTCGAAGGGACGGTTGTCGGGATAACGAACTTCGGGGCATTCGTACAGATCGAGGGATCGGGGACAGGGCTGGTTCATATTTCTGAGATCGCGAACGAGTACGTCCGCGATGTCAACAACCACGTGAAGATGAACGACAAGGTCAAGGTCAAGGTCCTCAACGTGGACGTGACCAACGGGAAGATGGACCTGTCGCTGAAGCAGGCGGCCGTGCCGGACGGTCCGGTCGGAATGTCGGCACCCGTTTTGCCGCGCTCGTACCGCCGCGGCGGCCGCGGAAAGCGCGAGCTACCGGAGGGCGCCGACCCGATCTTCGAGGAGAAGCTCTCAAAGTTTTTGAAGACCAGCGAAGAGCGCCTACTCGACATCAAGCGCAATATCGAAGCCAAGCGAGGTGGCCGCTTCAAATAGGGGCCGCCATCGGCTTGACGGGGGCGATTCGACCCGCCTAGAATGACGCTCTCGCCTCGATGTGGGGCTGCGCGCGGCGTGGAGCAGTGGAAGCTCGTCGGGCTCATAACCCGAAGGTCGCGAGTTCGAATCTCGCCGCCGCAACCAAGCTAGTAACAGAGGAGCCCGCTGGCTCCTCTTTCATTTCCGGGCGGTGATGATCGCCCATTCGGAGCGTTGCGTCAGCCGGAAGGAGCGATCGCGCGCCAGCATCTCTTCGAGCTGCTGCAGACCGAGCCGGTACTCGAGGGGCGGCAGCATCGCCAGCGTCGAGATATAGCGGCCGCGCACGCGGTCGACGACGTCGGCGATGTCCAGTTGCCGGGGCTCGTCCATCAACTGGACCCGCGGCTCATCGAACCCGGCCCGTCGCAGCTCCGCGCTCAGCACCATGGCTGAGGGAAAGCGCGGGCGGTCGATGGCGGCGATGCTCGGGAAGTAGGGATTGAGATAGAAGTCCTCGACGTGCCGCGGCGTGAACGTCCAGAGGCTCAGCTGCCCACCGGGTCGCAGGATCCGGCGCGCCTCGGTGAATGCGCGCACCCGCTGGCGCAATAGATGGACGACCATCACCATCATCACGAGCGCGGCCATCCCCTCGGCCAGTGGCAATCGGTAGGCGCTGCCTCGAACCCAGTCGACGCGGCCGGCCGCATCCTTGCCGCGCGCCACATCGAGCATGCGCACCTCGGGATCGACGCCCATGACGCGCCCCGGCGTCATCGCCGACAGTGGCAGCGTCAAACGGCCCGTGCCGCACCCGACTTCGACGACCTGGTCACCGGGCTGCAACGCCGCCTCACGCAACATGGTTTCCAGCCGCGCGCGATCGCCCGCAGACAGCGGCCGCAGTGCGTCATAGCGGGGCGCGATCTCAGCGAATGACGGCGACATCCTTGCTAAACTAACCGATGCTCTGGGCGGAGTAGCTCAGTGGTAGAGCAACCGGCCCATACCCGGTATGTCGCAAGTTCGATCCTTGCCTCCGCCATTTCCATGATGCTCCCCAGCCGGGTCGCCATCGCCGTCAGCCTCCATCACATCTTCGAGCCAGGCGAGCGCGTCGTGGTCGCGGTCTCGGGCGGACCCGACTCGCTGGCCTTGCTCTCGGTCCTGCGCGAGATCCTTCCGGCTGTTCCCCTGCATCTCACCGTGGCCCATTTCGACCACGGCTGGCGTCCGGATAGCCAGGACGACCGCGACTTCGTGGCGTCGATGGCGGCCCAGTGGGGCTACACCTTTCATACCGCCCGCGCCGCCGGCGACACGCCACATACCGAGAGCGTTGCGCGCACCGCCCGCTACGCGTTCCTGCGCCGGATCGCCGGCGAGACCAACAGCACCGCCATCGCCCTGGGCCACACGCAGGATGACCAGGTCGAGACACTGCTGCTGCATCTGCTTCGAGGCAGCGGCTCGCGAGGGCTGGGCGCGATGCGACGTCGTGACCAGGACCTG
>VBFF01000109.1 GCA_005889285.1 Chloroflexota bacterium | reverse complement strand
GCGTGATGACCAGGTAGGCCTTCGTCTGCTCGCCGACGGCCGCGATCTGGCCGAGCACCGACTCCGTCAGCTCGACCGACGAGATCTCGCGGTCGATCAGCATCTGGTGGAGCTCGCGGATCGTTCTCTGAAAGAGGCTCATTCCTGGATCGCCTTCACCTTGAAGTACGAGTCCTCGCGGCTCGGTGCATTCCTGAGCGCCGCTTCGGCCGGCAGCGACGCTTGCCGCTCGTCTTCCCGCATGATGTTGCGCTCCTCGAGGGGATGCGCGGTGGCCGGCACCTTCGAGGTGTCGGCGCGTTTGAGGGCGTCGATCGCGGTCAGGATGTGGCGGAGCTGATCCCGGTAGCGGACGACTTCTTCCGGTGTGATTCCCAGTCGCGCCAGACGGGCGACATGCTCGACCTGACGGGAGGAAAGCTCAGTCTCGGGCTCGGGCAAGACCTATAGATTACTGTGCGTCAGGCGCTCAACGTGCCGTTCACGACGGCACGGTTTCGAAGCCACGGCCCGAGCAGCCCGGCGGCGGCCGGACGGCTGATGTGGAAGCCCTGGATGAAGTCACAGCCGAATTCCCGCAACAGGGCCTCGGTCTTCTCATCCTCGACGCCTTCTGCCACGACTTTCAGGCCGAGGTTGTGCCCGAGATCGATGGTCGAGCGCACGATCGCCGCGCCGTCGCGGTTCGTCGCCATGTCCAGGACGAAGGACTTATCGATCTTGATCTCCTGGACCGGGAGGCGCTTGAGGTGCGTCAGCGACGAGTAGCCCGTCCCGAAGTCATCGACCGAGATCTGGACGCCGGTCTCATGCAGGCGCTGCAGGGTATCCTCCGCCTCTGCGGCGATGATCGAGCTCTCGGTGATTTCGAGGCTCAGCTTCTGGGGTTCAACCTGCCAGGTGCTAAGCAGCTGGGCCACGGCGTCGGGAAGCTCGTCATCGAGCAGGTTTCGCGCCGACAGGTTCACGGACACGCCAACGTCGATGCCGGCTTTTGACCAGGCATGTACCTGACCCAGCGCCTCATTGAGCACCCAGGCCGTCAGCGGCTTGATGAGGTTGGTCTGCTCCGCGGCGGGAATGAAGTCATCCGGTGGCAGCAGGCCGTGGCTGGGATGGCCCCAGCGCACGAGCGCCTCGACCTTTGTGGGTCGCCCGTCCGGCACGGAGATGATCGGCTGGTAGTGCAACACGAGCTCGAACTGGTCGATCGCATAGCGCAACTTGCCGATCAGCGGCAGGCGCCCGCCGTTGTCACCGCCCTCTTGATCGACCGAATAGACGCTGAAGCCACTTCGTGCGCGCTTGGCCGCGTACATGGCGACGTCAGCGCGACGCGTCAGCGCATCGGCGTCGTCGGCATGCTGCGGGAAGACGGCGATCCCAATACTCATGTTGACCGTGATCGGCTGGTCGTCGATCGTGATCGGCTTGCCGACGGCCTCCACGATTTTTTCCGCGATCAGCACCGCCCGCGGGACATCCGTCGCGCCCCAGGGCACCACGGCAAACTCGTCTCCACCGTAGCGGGAAATGGTATCCGCCTTGCGCAGCACGCCCCGCATTCGGTGGCTCACCTCTCGCAACAGACGGTCACCCACCTCGTGGCCGAGGCTGTCATTCACGCTCTTGAATCCGTCGAGGTCCATGAGGAGGAGCGCGCACGGTTTCATCTCGCGCTCGCCGGCACGAATCGTTTCTTCCAGGCGTTCGCGGAGAAAGGTGCGGTTGGGGAGCCCCGTCAGCGAATCGTGAAGCGCCTGATACTGGAGCGCCTCGGTTTCGGCTTTGCGTTCGGAGACGTCGCGCAGGCTGCCGATTACCAATCGCTGCGGCCCGAGCCAGCCGACGTTGAACTCCATCGGGAAGGTCGTGCCATCTTTTCGTAGGCCGACCGTCTCGTGGCTTCCCATCGGGAACAGCCCTTGCTGAGCCCGCAGATAGGCCCGTAGCCGGGGCTTGACCTCCGGACGGTACGGTTCGCCGATCAAGCGCGCGAAGTCTTTGCCGATCACCTCCTCGGCCGCGTGGCCGAAGAGCCGCTCGGCCGCCGGGTTGTAGGAGCGAACCACCAGGCGCTCGTCGACCGTGATGATGCCGTCGGCCACGCTGTCCAGGATGGCGCGGATACGCTCGCCACTGTGCCGCAGTTCTTCCTCGGCGCGGCGCCGCTCGATGAACTGGCCGATCTGGCTTCCGATGTCGGCCATCACCCGCAGCATGGCCCGGTCGAGCGAGCGGCGGTCATGGCTGTAGAGCGCGATGACGCCCGTCACCTTCCGCCCGTTGGTGACGGCGAAGGCGAACTTGGCATGCAGACCGGCCCGGCTCGCGGCCCACGCGCGCGGTGAATCCTCGGCCGCGACATCGTCGATGGATGCGGCGCGGCCCGTCCGCCAGACGCGGCCCAGGAGACCCTCACCGCGGCCGTAGGTCAGTTCCTGGCTGACTTCCAGGAAGGCACCAAAGTCCTTCGAGGGCCGATGCCAGCCGCACTCCCAGCGAAGCACGTTGGCCTCCCGGTCCACCCGCCAGAATTCGCCCGCAGCCCAGCCGAGGGTCTCGCAAATTCCACGAAGCACCTGGGGGGCGGCTTCGGCCCAGGTCGCCGCGCTGGCCAGTGGACGGGTCACGGCGAACTGAACTCCGCGGAGACGCTCGGCCATCCGCCGCTGACTGATGTCGTTGACGAACGCGACAAAATCGACGCGAGAAGCGGAGCGCGACGTGGCGGTAACGGAGACTTCGACCGGAAACTCATGGCCATCGCGATGGAGGCCGGCCAGCTCGACGGTCTCGCCCAAGAGCCGGCCCTCACCGGCCTCGATGAAGCGAGCCAGACCTCGCTGGTGGGCGTCACGGTAGCGACGAGGAATGATGGTGCCGGTCAGTGTCCGCCCGAGGGCTTCATCGTGGGACCAGCCGAAGATCTCCTCCGCCTTACGGTTCCAGCCGGTGATCAATCCCGTCTCATCCGCGCTGATGACGGCGCTTGGTGAGGTGTCGATGATGACCTGAAGCCGTTGCTGGGACGCCTTGAGCTGTTCCATGACGCGTAGCTGGACCTCGGCATCCCGGCGGGCGGCCGTGTAGAGACCGACGGTGCCAACCAGGAGCGCGACGCAGGGCAGCAGCATCAAGCCATGGCCGACATACCAGAATCCGTCGTAACGAGCCTGCATGAACATGAAGACCATGGTCTCGACACTGACGAAGATCAAGCCGGCGATGACGCTTGTCGCGATGCGGCGTTCCGGGCTCCGCGCCCGCCGGTACGCGACGGCGACAACAGCAAGGACGAGAAATGGGACGGCCTGCAGCAGGGTGTTGAGTCCGGTGAAACGACCATTGACGATGAGTGGCGGCAGGATGAGAGCGAGCCCAGCCGTCAGGGCGACGGCAGCGACACTCACCCCGAGCGCCAGGGCCAGGGTCCGGGACAGTGACCGCCGCGGCTGGGCCAGCGGACCCGCGCGGTGGAACAGGATCCAGGCGAAGAGCGCGGGCGTGCCGATGTGCCCGGCCTGGAAGAGGAAGGGCGCGGTCTGGTTCGTCACCAGCGGCAGGGTGAAGGGAGCGACGCCGGGAAAGGTCAGCATGTGCTGAAGCCAGACCACGCCGAGGACCACGCTGACGAAGGCCAGTGGAAGCGACCGGCCGTGGCGTCGGATGATCACGTCGCTGGACGAGAGGAAAAGCACGACCACGAGCGTGACCACGGTGGCGCTGTCGAGCACGGGCACGTACCAGGTGAGGGGCAACGTGGCGTCCGGCAAGAGCGCGCCGAGGACGGAGACGAGCATGATGACGGCCGCCGCCAGCAAGCTGAGCAACCCGCGACCGCCAATCCGCTTCAGGCGCCCGACGGCGCGGCCGCTGGGCAACGCCAGGACCGGCGGAATCGACATAGGCGCAATATGCGTGGCGCGCCCCAAAAGAAAGGTTAAGGAGCTGTCACAAGTCGTTACAAAGTCTTATAGCGTTCACTAAGCGTTATATGCCCTCTTATATGGGGCCATCCTCGAGCAGGGCGAGGAAGGCCGTCTCGTCGAGGATCGGGATCTTCAGCCGCTGAGCCTTCTCGAGCTTGGAGCCGGGGTCGGCGCCCTCCACGAGGTAGTCCGTCTTCTTGGAAACACCAGGGCCGATGGCACCGCCGA
>VBFF01000108.1 GCA_005889285.1 Chloroflexota bacterium | reverse complement strand
AGCCCGATGAAGGCTGAGATCCAGGAGAAGGCGAAGCTGACTCCCAGCAGGAGCAGGATGCCCAGCAGGAACTCGAACGGCGTGCCGCCCGGTCGGAACCCCACCAGGAAGCCGACGGTCAGCATGATGATCACGGTGAAGAGGTTGCGGGCGAGATCGGCGATGGTGCGGCCGGTGAGGACCGCCGATGACGACATCGGCAGCGATCGGAAACGGTCGATGATGCCGCGCTGCATGTCCTGGGCGAGCCCGATGGCGGTGGTGACGCCGCCGAAAGCCACCGTCTGCACGAAGATGCCGGGCATGAGGAAATTGACGTATTGCCCGCCGGGAACCTGGATCGCGCCGCCGAATACGTAGCGAAAAAGGAGCACGAACATGATCGGCTGGATGGCGACGAACATGATCAGCTCCGGCACCCGCACGGTTTCCAGGACGCTACGCTTGGCCAGCACCAGTGCATCGAGGAACGCCCATACGATGCGCGGCCGCCCGGCGATCGGTTGGTAGCGCGTTCCGGCGGTCGACAGCGCGCCCGCAGTGGCCATCAGCGAGGCCTCCGTTGCCAGCGGCCGGTGGGCGCGACTGCTTTTTCCTCTTCCGCCTGGTGACCGGTCAGGGTCAGGAAGACATCGTCGAGGCTCGGACGGTGAAGTTGCAGGTCAACGATGTCGACCCCGGCGCTGTCGAAGTCGCGCACCAGGCCGGCCAGCTGGCTCGTCCCATTCTTTGACGGCGCCGAGATCCGTCGCTGTGTTGGATCAACGTTGACCTCGCTGGAGAAGTGACGGCGGGCGACCTCGGCGGCTCGGGCGAGGTCGGCGTCCTTGGCGACGGCTATTTCGATCCGATTCCCACCAACCCGGTCTTTGAGCTCGTCGGATGTTCCTTCCGCAATGACGCGGCCGGCATCGACGACCGCGATCCGGTTCGCCAGCTCGTCGGCTTCCTCGAGGTATTGCGTGGTCAGCAGGATGGTCGAGCCCTCGCTGACGAGCGAGCTGATCATGCTCCACACCTGGCGGCGACTGCGCGGGTCAAGCCCCGTGGTCGGCTCGTCGAGAAACAGGAGAGGAGGCAGCAGCACGAGCGACGCCGCCAGGTCCAGCCGGCGCCGCATCCCTCCCGAGTATGTCTTCGCAATCCGGTTCGCCGCGTCGATCAGGTCGAATTGCATCAGGAGTTCGTGAGCGCGGCGCTTTGCATCCCGCCCGGCGAGGTGATAGAGCCGGCCGATCATCTCGAGGTTTTCCAGGCCCGTCAGGTATTCGTCGATCGCCACGTTCTGGCCGGCCAGGCCGATCTGTGACTTGATGCGGTCCGCATCGCGGACGACGTCGAAACCCGCAACCGTGGCATGGCCGCCGTCGGGCTGGAGCAGGGTCGTGAAAATCCGGACTGCGGTCGTCTTGCCCGCACCATTCGGTCCGAGCAAGGCCAGCAGAGTTCCTTCCGCAACATCGAGATTGAGGCCGTCCAGTGCTCGAACGCGGCCGTAATGTTTGACCAGGCCCTCGGCGTGCACCGCATAATCAGTGGCCATTCCGCAAGAAAGGTTACCTGCCCGCGACCAACGGAGTTCGATCCAAACGAGGGTTTGCGGTCATGGGCGAGAATGGTAAAGAGGCACCGATGGATGAAGAATTGAAGCCGCAGCCCGCGAGCGCGCCCGAAGAGCCGGCCCAGGTTGCGGCGAGCGCGGTGGAGGATCGCGCTCGACACGCGAGCGGCTCAGGTCGCATGCCAACGCTCTATATCGGCCACGGCGCGCCGCCACTCGTCGACGATCCGCTCTGGGTCGCCCAGCTGGCGGCCTGGGCGAAGGCGTTGCCACGTCCGAGCGCCGTGCTGATCGTCTCCGCTCACTGGGAAAATGCTCCGCTCACAATCGGCGCCACCCGCACCGGCACACCACTGATCTATGACTTCGGCGGATTCCCCGAGCGCTACTACCGGACGCAGTACCCGTCGCCGGGCGCGCCCGAGCTCGCCGCCGACGTGCGGCGCCTCCTCTCCGACCAGCCGTTGGCGGAGGAGCCCGACCACGGGCTCGACCACGGTGCCTACGTGCCGCTCACCGTGATGTATCCCGACGCCGACGTGCCGGTGCTGCAGGTTTCGATGCCGAGCCTCGATCCCGAGCAACTCTTCCAGATCGGCCGGCGCCTCCGGCCACTGCGAGACCAGGGCGTGCTCGTCATCGGCAGCGGCTTCCTGACCCACGGGCTGCCCTTCCTGCGAGATTTCCGGCTCGACGCACCACCTCCGGCATGGTCGACGGAGTTCGACGCCTGGGCGCACGAGGCGCTCGAGCACGGTGACGTCGACGAACTGTCCGACTTCGTGCACCGGGCGCCCGCGGTCCGCTACGCGCATCCGCGTACCGAGCACCTCGCCCCGCTGTTCGTGACGCTCGGCGTCGGCGACAGCAATGGGGAGCCGTTGCCGAGCATCATCGACGGCTACTGGATGGGACTCTCCAAGCGCTCGATCCAGATTCCCTAGCGCCACCCATGCTGCAGGTGCGCCGCGACCGCGAGATCCACAAGGAAGAGGGCGGCTGGTTTGTCGCCCGCTGGCATTTCTCGTTCGATCGCTATCGCGACCCGCGGCAGATGGGGGTTGGACCGCTGCGGGTGTTCAATCACGATCGACTCGCTCCCGGTGCAATCTGGCCGATGCACCCGCACGCCGACGTCGAGGGCATCACCTATGTCTGGAAGGGGACCTTCCGCCATGCCGACAGTCTGGGCAACAACGGCAGCCTCCAACCCGGCGGCGTGCAACTGATGACGCTCGGCTCGGGGGCCGAGCATTCCGAACAAAACGGTTCCGAGACCGAGCCGATGGAGTTCTTACAGCTGTGGATCCTTCCCCAGGCGCCGAGTCTTCCGCCCGGGCTGCAGCAACGGCAGTTCACGAAAGAGGAACGAACCGACCGCCGGCTGAAAGTGATTGGGTCTAAGCCAAGCGATCCGGTCCGAGTTCACCAGGATGCCGCGGTGTACGTCAGCCGGCTCTCACCCGGCGCGGTGGTCACGCACGATTTTGGGGTTGGCCGGGGCGGCTACCTTTATCTGATCGAGGGCCGCGCCAGGGTCGGCAACGAGGAGCTGGCCAGCGGCGATGCCGCCAAAATCGAGGACGAGCCTCAACTGCGCATCGAGGCGAAGGAGGCGTCGGAGCTGATCCTGGTCGATGTTCCACTACGCTTCACACCGGTCGGCGTCTGGGCACGATAGCGAAGGAGGCACGCGATGGGGAAAACGAAGGCTAAGGGATCCGGCACGCGGCAGTCGCCGTGGGTGCTGAAAACGCCACCCGGCACATCGGAGTTCGAAGCCTATCGAGACGAAGCCGCGGATCCGCCGGCGCTCGTCGTTCAGGTGGGGAAGACGGAGGTCCGCTATCAGCTTCGCGGTCTCGACGATCTGCACGCCATGCTGAAGCGGCATGGCGACTGGATGCCACTCGGCAGTGCCGACGAACAGAAGCCGGCCGCCGAGGGAACGGTCGAAGCCTGGGCGCGCTCGCCGAAGAATCCGGTCGGCGGCTGGTATGGCCTGAAGAAAGGCCTGCGCGGCCGCTTCGGGATGTACGTCCCGCCGGTCATGGAGGCGCTGGGACTGGCAGAGGTCGAGCATCAGCCGAGGAACAACCGGATGCGGGCCCGCTGAGGATGCCCTCGCAAGTCTTTTCGGTGTCCGAGGTGAAGCGGCTGCTGGAGCAGGGCGCGCAGCTGGTCGATGTGCTTGGCGAGGACGAGTTCGCGCATGACCACCTTCCGGGCGCGATCAACATTCCCTTGAAGCGGCTCGACGAAAAGACGGTGGCTGGCCTCGATCGAAAGCGGCCGGTGCTCGTCTATTGCAACGACTTCGGTTGAGATCTCTCCCCGCGGGCCGCGTCGCGGCTCGAGACCCTGGGATTCACGAACGTCATCGACTACGTGCCCGGCAAGCTCGCGTGGTTCGAGGAGAACCAGCCGCGTGAGGGCAAGACGGCCGAAGAAACATGGATCGGTGACGTCGCCGACGCCGAGGTGCCAACCTGCGGCCTCCAGGATCGTGTGGGCGACGTCCGCCGTCGCGCGGCGGATTGGGATACCTGCGTCGTGGTGGGGCCCGAGCGCGTGGTCCTCGGTCTGCTGCGAAAGGCGGAGCTCGAGGGCGATCCCA
>VBFF01000107.1 GCA_005889285.1 Chloroflexota bacterium | reverse complement strand
AAAGCAACCCTGGAAGCACCGAACGGCAATAGTACCATCAGGTTACCCCAGCTGTCAAGCGCGCAAACATATTTGCCGCGAAGCCGGTACAGCTTCGCGAGCGGGCCCAGGGCTGGTTCCCCGGGACTGGGAAACGGGTCAGGTCGCCGATCTGGACGCAGTCAGACTAATCGGGCGCTAGTCTAGCACTCCCCTTCCCCCATGGGAAGGGTTTGCGCAACTCCGCCGGGGCCATCCGGGCCTGGCCCTCCCTCAGGGCCCGAAGGGCGACGTCGGTTGCTGAATCCCGAATTGGGAAAGGCCCGGAATCGGGATCCCCATGACCCAGGTGACGAAGGCCAGGATCCCGGCCAGAATCAGCATGAAGAACACCATCCAGCGGAACATCCTTGCCCTCCGCAGGGAACAACGGCGCCGGGCTGCCAAAGCTTAGGCAGCCTCTCCCGGGCGAAATTGGTCCCTAGAGCCAGCCGCTTCGGCGGTAATAGAGAAGTTGCAGGGCAGTCGTCCCGACCATGACCCCGACCGCCAGCAGCCAGAAGGTCCAGGCGGGCGCAATGTGGGCCACCAGCCAGGCGAAGTTCATCCCGAAGAAGCCGGTGATGAACGTCAAGGGCAGAAAGAGCGTGGCGAAGACCGTCAGCCGGGTGATTCGCAGGTTCAGCCGGTTCGAGACGGTCGAGAGGTAGACGTCCATGGCGCTGGTCAGCAGGTCGCGCAGCGAGTCGACCGTCTCGTACTGGCGGACCAGGTGGTCGTAGACATCCCGGTAGTAGATCGACATCTCCTTCTCGCCGGGGTCGCCGACGGCGCGCGTCGTCAGGCGCTGGAACACGTCGCGCTGGGCGCCGAGGACCTTGCGCAGGTCGACGACCGTTCGCTTCAGATCGGACAGCTCGGTCAGGGCCGAAGTGTCCGGCTGGTCGATGATGCGGTCCTCCAGCTCGTCCGTGGCGTCGTCGAGCTGCTCCAGCACGGGGAACAGCGAATCGACCAGTTGGTCGACCACCAGGTAGAACAGGAACGGGAGGCTCCGCCGCGTGAGGTCGGGGTTGGCCTTGATCCGCTCCCGTAGCCGGTTCAGCGGATCGGACGGCTCGATATGGACACTGACCAGGTACTGGGGTGACACGTAGAGGTGGTGCTCGCGAACCTGGGCCCGCTTGCCCTCCAACTCAGCGGTGAAGAGAACGACGAACGCGTATCCGGGGTATTCATCGACCTTGGGCCGCTGGTTCTGGTGGCGGATGTCCTCCAGGGTCAGGGGGTGAAACCCGAACGTCTTCTCGAGCAGCGCGTAGTCGTCGTCACCCGGGTTCTCGATGTCCAGCCAGAATCCCTGCTTTCCCTTCGTAAGGCAGGCGAGCAGGCTGTCCGGCGTGGCATCGAGCGGTGGGCCATCGGTCGCGACGATGTGGCGGATCGAGCCCTGGGCCTTGTCCCCCTCTCGGTCCGCCACGTTGGCCGGCGCGGTACTCGGCCGCGCCGGCGCTACCTTCTGCCTACTTGATTTCCGCGCCAGCGCCCGCGTCCTTCAGCTTCTTGAGGACGCCCTCGGCCTCTTCCCGGTTGACGCCCTGCTTGACCGGCTTGGGCGCCTGGTCGACCAGGTCCTTGGCTTCCTTGAGACCCAGGCCGGTGATCTCGCGGACGACCTTGATCACGCCGATCTTGGCGTCGCCCGGCGAGGTCAGCACCACCTGGAACTCGGTCTGCTCGGCTTCCGGTGCGGCTGCGGCTGCACCGCCGCCAGCCGGCGCCGCCGCCACGGCGACCGGGGCCGCCGCCGTCACGCCGAACTCGGTTTCGATCGCCTTGATGGCGTTCATCACGTCCACCACGGTCCATTCCTTCAACGAAGAGACGAAATCGTCGACACTGACCTTTGCCATTGGTTCCTCCTAACTTGCGGCCGCCGCGGCGGCCGGTGACTGCGATTCCTTTTGTGTACGAACGGCGTCGAGCGTGCGGGCGAGCGTGGACATGGGGGCTTGCAGGATGCTGGCGAGGTTGCCCAGCGGGGCCTGCATCGCGCCCAGCAGGCGGCTCAGCAGGATCTCGCGCGACGGCAGATCGGCCAGCTCCGTGACGGCATCGGCCTTGATCACCTGGCCCTCGAGCAGGCCGGCCTTGATCACCATCTTGCGGTTGGCGCGGATGTACTCGTTGAGGATCCGCGCGGGCGCCGAGACATCGTCGGTGGCGAACAGCATCGCGATCGGCCCGACCAGCTCCGCGTTGAGCGGTTCGTAGCCGGCCGCCTTCGCGGCGCGCCGCGCCAGCGTGTTCTTGACCACGATCATCTCGATGCCGCCACCGCGCAGCTTGCTGCGCAAGTCACGCATCTGGCCCACCGTCATGCCGCGATAGTCCGCGAGCACGGCGGTCGATGATGCCTTCAGCCGAGCGGTGATGTCCGCGACACTCGCGGCCTTCTCCGCCTTCTTATCGATCTTCTCGTCTTTCTTGAGTCCCGTGGCCAATAAAAAAACCTCCTTCGCTCAACAGGCGAGGAGGCCCTTACTGCATCCTGCTCGCCTGCGCTGGGACATTAAGCCGGTCTTACCGGCACCAGCGGTCTTCGGCTATTCAGTTGTGGAGTGCGAGTATATCAGGCGCCGTTGCGCAATGCGTGCAGCGCGCCGCGAACCAGCTCGCGCACCGCGGGTGCGCCCGCGGCCTCTGCCGACGTCAACTTCAGGTGGCGGATGGCTTTCCCGTCGCCCTCGAGCAACCCGTCGGGGTCCTTAAGGTCGACGCCGTTGGCCAGGCCGAGGTTCACCCGCTCGCGCTGCGGCGAGATGGCGGCGAACACCGACTTCATGTCGGCACCGGTGGCGTACTGGATGACTTTCCAACCGGGATATACCTTCTCGCTTGCCTCCGGCAGCACCGAGAGGATCACCTCGCGGGCCTTGACGGCGATCTCGCGCACCTGCGGCGAGTAGCCCTTGAGGAAGGTATCGACGGCGGGATCACCGGTTTTCGTGTTAGCCATCGGCCGCCTGGATTGTGGCTAGCTCATCCGGCCGGCGGCGGCCGGGTCTACGGGCACGCTCGGCCCCATCGTCGGCGAGAGGTAGACGGAGCGCAGGTACTGCCCCTTGGCGGAGCTCGGCTTGGCACGCACCACCGCATCCATCAGGGCAACGAAATTGTCCTTCAGCTGCGCCTCGCTGTAGGAGGCCTTACCGATGTTGGTGTGGATGATGCCGGTCTTGTCGACCCGGTATTCGATGCGGCCACCCTGGATGTCCTTGACCGCGCGGCCAATATCAAAGGTGACGCTGCCGGCGCGCGGGTTCGGCATCAGGCCACGCGGCCCAAGAATCTTGCCGAGGCGGCCGACCTGACCCATCATGTCGGGGGTCGCGAGCGCGACGTCGAAGTCGAGCCAGCCTTCCTGGATCCGCTTGACCAGGTCATCGGCGCCAACGTAGTCGGCACCGGCCTCCGTCGCCTCGCGGGCCTTCTCGCCCGTGGCGAACACCAGCACGCGGCGCTTCTTGCCGGTGCCGTGCGGCAAGACCACCGAGCCTCGCACCATCTGGTCGGCATGCCGCGGGTCGACGCCCAGCCGCAGGTGCGCCTCGATCGAGCCGTCGAATTTCGAGGTCGAGCTCTTCAGCACCAGCCGCACCGCATCATCGGGCGCGTACTGCTCGGTGCGCTCGATCGCCTTGGCGGCTTCCTTGTATTTCTTGCCACGCGCCTGCGGCATCAGGCAGATACCTCGATGCCGAGCGATCGTGCCGTTCCCTCGATCATCTTCATCGCTGCCTCGACGTCGTAGGCATTGAGGTCTTTGAGCTTGAGCTGGGCGATCTCGCGCACCTGCTGCGTGCTGACCTTGCCGACCTTCTCTTTGTTCGGCTTGGCCGAGCCCTTCTCCACGCCAGCCGCCTTCTTCAGCAGAGCCGCGGCGGACCGGGATCACCTGGCCGGCCATCGAGGCGGTGCGGTCGTTGTAGGTCTTGACGAATTCCATGATGTTGACGCCGTGCGGGCCGAGCGCGGTGCCGACCGGGGGCGCGGGCGTGGCTTTGCCCGCCTCCATCTGGATCTTGACCATGGCCTTGACTTTCTTCTTGCCCATTACTTCAGGCGCTCCACCTGGAGAAGGTCCAGCTCGACCGGCGTCTCGCGGCCGAACATGTTAACCAGCACCTTGAGCTTGCCCTTGTCAGCGTTGATCTCGTCGACCTTGCCGTGGAAGTCCGAGAAGGGCCCGTCGATGACGCGGACGTTCTCGCCCACCTGGTACTCGACGCGAACCTTGGGCGCCTCGGCCTTGATCTGCTTCTGGATCGACTTGATCTCCTTCTCCTGCAGCGGCACCGGCTTGTTGCCGGAACCGACGAAGCTGGTGACGCCCGGCGTGTTGCGTACGACGTACCAGGACTCGTCCGACATGATCATGTTGACCAGGATGTAGCCGGGGAAGGTTCGCTTGGCGACGTGACGGCGCTGGCCGTCCTTGATCTCGATGACGTCTTCCGTGGGTACCAGCACCTCGAAGATCCGATCGTGCATGTCCATCGAGTCGACGCGCTTCATCAGGTTGTTGCGCACCTTCTCTTCGTGGCCCGAGTAGGCATGGACGACATACCAGTGCGCTTCACCCTCAGCGGGGACCGGTTTGGCCTCACCTTCGGGGACAAGCGCGACCGGCGGCGAGGATGGCGTTTCGGGTGGGGCCGGATGGCCTTCGCCGACCGTGACGCGCTCGCCGGTCCAGACGCGTCCGGCTTCAGCGGCTTCTTTCGGGGCGGGCCGGCGGCCGCGCGCTTTCGCCGGCGCGGCGGGCGTGCCCTTTGCCTCTTTCGGCGTGCCGTTCATCTCTGCATCAGCCAACTTTGGGGAACTCCAGTTTCACGAGCGTTTGGGTCAAGACATAGTCGATCAGTCCGAGCATCAGCGATACCACTACCACGGTCACGATGACGACAAACGTCATCGTGCGCAGCTCGCCCCAGCTGGGCCAGATCACCTTGCGGAGCTCGCCGAGGATGTCCTCGAAGTTGCGGATGAGGCCCCGGCGCGGCGCGGGAGTCGTTGTGCGTTGCACTCTATTCGCCTTTGGTTCCGTCGGAACGGCTTTGGCCATCGTAGTTATACCTGAGTCTGGCAGGGGTGGAGCGACTCGAACGCCCGACCCGCGGTTTTGGAGACCGCTGCTCTACCAGCTGAGCTACACCCCTGTGCCGGTCGGCGCCAACAGTATAAGAAGGTTGCGGCCACGCTATTTGGTTTCCCGGTGGGCAGTGTGCTTCCGGCACCGCGGGCAGAACTTCTTGACCTCGAGCCGTTCGGGGTCGTTCTTCTTGTTCTTGACGGTGGTGTAGTTGCGCTCCTTACAGGTCTGACACTGCAGGGTGATGATCGACGCTA
>VBFF01000106.1 GCA_005889285.1 Chloroflexota bacterium | reverse complement strand
TGATCTCGTCGACACGATTGAGAAACTCGGGGCGGAAATTGTGCCGCACGGCTTCGAGGACCGCCTTTTCCTTGTCCTCCTCGGTCAAGCTCTGGTCCTGCAGGATGTGGCTGCCGAGGTTCGACGTCATGATGACCACGGTGTTGCGGAAGTCGACCGTCCGACCTTGGCCGTCAGTCAAGCGCCCGTCTTCGAGCAGCTGCAGCAGGATGTTGAACACATCCGGATGCGCCTTCTCGATTTCGTCGAAGAGGATGACGGCGTATGGACGGCGGCGCACCGCCTCGGTGAGCTGACCGCCTTCCTCATATCCGACGTAACCTGGCGGCGCACCGACCAGTCGCGCCACGGTGTGCTTCTCCATGTACTCCGACATGTCGATGCGGGTCATGGCCTGCTCGTCGTCGAAGAGGAACTCCGCCAGCGCACGGGCCAGCTCGGTCTTCCCCACGCCGGTCGGCCCCAGGAAGATGAATGATCCAATCGGTCGATTGGGATCGCTCAGTCCGGCGCGGCCGCGCCGGACCGCATTGGCGACGGCCGTGACGGCCTCATCCTGGCCCACCACGCGCGCGTGCAAGCGCTCCTCCATCTGGATCAGCTTCTGGACCTCGCCCTCGAGCATCTTCTGCACTGGGATCCCGGTCCAGCGCGAGACGATCTTGGCGATATCCTCCTCGTCGACTTCTTCTTTCAGCAGGCGGTGCTCTTTCTGGAGCGCAACCAGCTCGCCATTCCTGGCCTCCAGCTCTTTTTGGACTTTGGGCGTCTCTCCGTACTTGAGGCGGGCGGCGGCTTCGAAATCCGCCATGCGCTCGGCGCGCTCGGCATCGATACGCAGCTGCTCCTGGCGCGCTTTCAGCTCGCGGATCTGCTGGATCAGCGCCTTTTCCTGCTGCCACTGCGACCGCATGACCTTGCTCTTCTCCTGCAGGTTGGCGAGCTCCCGCTCGATGGCGTTGAGGCGATCCTTCGAGGCGCGGTCTTGCTCTTTCTTGAGCGCCTGCCGCTCGATCTCGAGCTGCCGGATCTGGCGCTCGATCTCGTCGAGTTCCTGGGGCAGACTGTCGATCTCCATCCGCAGGCTGGAAGCGGCCTCATCGATGAGGTCGATCGCCTTGTCTGGCAGGAAGCGGTCGGTGATGTAGCGCTGCGAGAGCACCGCGGCCGCCACGATGGCGGAGTCGGTGATGCGTACCCCGTGATGGACCTCGTACTTTTCCTTCAAGCCGCGCAAAATCGAGATGGTGTCTTCGACGGATGGCTCGCCGACGAAGATCGGTTGGAATCGGCGTTCCAGCGCGGCATCTTTTTCGATGTGCTTGCGATACTCGTCGAGCGTCGTCGCGCCGACGCAGCGGAGCTGGCCGCGCGCCAGAGCCGGCTTGAGCAGGTTGGAGGCGTCCATCGCCCCCTCCGCCGCCCCGGCGCCCACCAGCGTATGAAGCTCGTCGATGAAGAGGATCACCTGGCCATTCGATGACTCGATCTCTTTCAGGAGCGCCTTCAGCCGGTCCTCGAACTCGCCGCGGTACTTGGTACCCGCAATCAACGCTCCGAGGTCGAGCGCGCACACGCGCTTGTCTTTGAGCGACTCGGGCACATCACCTTGCGCGATGCGCTGAGCGAGCCCTTCGGCGATGGCCGTCTTGCCCACGCCTGCCTCCCCGATCAAGACGGGATTGTTCTTGGTGCGGCGCGAGAGCACCTGAATGACGCGGCGGATTTCCTGCTCGCGACCGATAACCGGATCGAGCTTGCCCTCACGTGCCAGCGCGGTGAGGTCTCGCGTGTACTTCTCCAGCGCCTGGAACTTCGATTCCGGCGTGGCATCTGTCACGCGCGACGAGCCGCGCACCTTGGTGAGCGCCTCGAGAATCTTCTCGCGAGTGACGCCGGCCCGTTGCAAAATGCGGGCGCCCTCGCTGTTCGTCTCGTCGACGATCGCGAGCAGCAGGTGCTCGGTCGAGAGGTACTCGTCCTTGAGCCGTTCCATTTCCGTCGAGGCCGCGTCGAGCAGCCGGCGAAGGCGCGATCCGAGATAGGTCTCCGCCCCGTAGACCTTCGGTAGCTTATCGAGCTGGGCCTTGACGTCGGACGCGACACGAGCCGGGTCGACGCCGACTTGCTGCACGATGGGCGGAACGGTGCCGTCGGGCTGCTGGAGCAGCGCGAGGAGCAGGTGCTCCGGCGTGATCTCCTGGTGCTGGGCGTCCTGGGCAAGCGTCTGGGCTTGCTGGATCGCCTCCTGTGTCTTCTCGGTTAATCGGTCAGGGCGAAACGGCATAGTGTGGGTCTACCCGACTCAGAATATCCCTTAAACGACCCGGGCGCGAATGACGGACGGCGGCTGGCTCAGACCTCCTTGAAGTCGGCATCGACCACGTCGCCGTCGCCACCCGGCTGGCCCGGTTTGCCTTCCGTGCCGGTCGCCGACTGGGCCCCGGCGCCGGCGCCCTGGGCCTGGCGGTAGACGGCTTCGCCGATCTTCTGCATGGCGGTGGCCAGTTCCTGGCTGGTCGACCGCATGCGCTCGACGTCGTTGTCCTTGATCGCCTGCTTGACCGGCTCGATTTTGCTCTCGACCTCGGAACGGACCGCAGGGTCGATCTTGTCTCCGTTCTCCTGCAGCTGCTTCTCCGCCTGGTAGACGAGACTATCCGCCTGGTTGCGGGCCTCGACTTCCTCGCGGTGCTTGCGGTCCTCCTCGGCATGAGCCTCGGCGTCGCGCACCATCTTCGAGACCTCGTCCTTGTTGAGCGTGGTCGAAGCGGTGATCGTGACCTTCTGTTCTTTGCCGGTGCCAAGGTCCTTGGCGCGCACGTTGAGGATGCCATTGGCGTCGATGTCGAAGGTCACCTCGACCTGCGGGACCCCACGGGGCGCCGGCGCGATGCCGTCGAGATGGAACTTGCCCAGCGTCTTGTTGGCGGACGCCATCTCGCGCTCGCCCTGTAGAACGTGGATCTCGACCGAGGGCTGGTTGTCCGACGCGGTCGAGAACACCTGGCTCTTCGACGTCGGGATGGTCGTGTTGCGCTCGATCAGCTTGGTGTTGACCCCACCGAGGGTCTCCAGGCCGAGCGAGAGCGGTGTGACGTCGAGCAAGAGGACGTCCTTGACTTCGCCCTTGAGCACGCCCGCCTGGATGGCGGCGCCCACAGCGACAACCTCATCCGGGTTGATGCCACGATGCGGCTCCTTCCCATTGGTGAGTTTCTTGACCAGTTCCTGGATGGCCGGCATCCGGGTGGCGCCACCGACGAGGATCACCTCGTTCAGTTCGCCTGCGGCGAGACCGGCATCCTTGAGGGCGGCGTGGAAAGGAGCCACGCAGCGCTCGCTCAGGTCGGCGGTGAGCTGCTCGAACTTGGCCCTGGTGATCTTGATCTCGAGGTGCTTCGGGCCGTTCTGGTCGGCGGTGATGAACGGCAGGTTGACCTCGGTCTCCATGCGGCTGGAAAGCTCGATCTTGGCCTTCTCGGCGGCCTCGGTCAGACGCTGCAGAGCCTGGCGGTCCTGCCGAAGGTCGATCCCCTGTTGTTTCTTGAACTCGTCAGCGATGTAGTCCACGAGCCGGCGGTCGTAGTCGTCCCCGCCGAGGTGGGTATCGCCGTTGGTCGCCTTGACCTCGAAGACGCCCTCCCCGATTTCCAGGACGGACACGTCATAGGTGCCGCCACCGAGGTCGAAGACGAGGATCTTCTCGTTCTCCTTCTTGTCGAGGCCGTAGGCAAGCGCGGCCGCGGTCGGCTCGTTGATGATGCGGACGACATTGAGGCCGGCGATCTCGCCGGCATTCTTGGTGGCCTGCCGCTGCGAGTCGTTGAAGTAGGCG
>VBFF01000048.1:17702-22354 GCA_005889285.1 Chloroflexota bacterium | reverse complement strand
CGAAGTGATGCGGGTTCTTGTAGTGCTCGAGGATCTGCTCGCGGTAGAGATCGTCCATGTCTTTAGGCGAACACCTTTTGCGCCTTTTGAATTCCGTTGACCAGCTGGTCAACCTCGTCGGCGCGGTTATAGATGTAGAAGCTGGCGCGTGTCGTCGCCGGCACGCCCAGCCGGTCCATCAGTGGCTGGGTGCAGTGGTGACCCGCCCGCACCGCGATCCCTTCGCGGTCGACCAGCGTCGCCAGGTCGTGCGGGTGAATGTTGGGCAGCGTGAAGGAGACGGCGCCACCGTGGAGCTCGGGATCGCGCGGCCCGTAGAGCGTGATCCCGGGGATATCCTGCAGCCGCTCCATCGCGTAATCGACCAGCGTGCGCTCGTGGGCCCGCACCGCCTCCATGCCGAGGCCACTGAGGTAATCGACGGCGGCCCCCAGCCCGATGCCTTCGGCAACGCTGGGAGTCCCGGCTTCGAATTTCCAGGGGAGGTCGTTCCAGCTGGCGTCGTTGAGCTTGACCCGCTTGATCATGTCCCCGCCGCCGAGGAAGGGGGGCATCGCTTCGAGCAGGGCGCGTCGGGCCCAGAGCACACCGACGCCGGTCGGCCCGCACATCTTGTGGCCGCTAAAGGCATAGAAGTCAACGCCGAGATCCCTGACGTCGACCGGCATATGGGGCACGGCCTGGGCGCCGTCGATCAGCACCAGTGCGCCAGCTCGGTGCGCCGCCTCCGCGATTGCCTTGATGGGGTTGATCGTCCCCAGTGTGTTCGACTGGTGCGTGATCGCCAGCAGGCGGACCCCCTCGAGCTTGCGCGCCAGGTCGTCGAGCTGCAGCAATCCCTGGTCGTCGATGCAGAGGAACTCGAGCGTGGCGCCCACCTCCCGCGCGAGCAGCTGCCAGGGGACGAGGTTGCTGTGGTGCTCCATCTCGGTGAGCAGGATGCGGTCGCCGGCGCGGACGTTCGCGCGGCCCCAGCTGTAGCGGACGAGGTTGATGGCCTCGGTCGTGTTGCGGGTGAAAATCACTTCCTTGGGCGAAGCGGCGTTGATGAAGGTCGCCAGACGCTGCCGTGCCGACTCATAGGCCGCGGTGGCTTCTTCGCTGATCGCGTAGACGCCGCGATGCGGATTGGCGTTGTAGCGGCGGTAGTAGTCGTCCATCACATCGATGACTGCCGCCGGTTTTTGCGACGTGGCGGCACTGTCGAGGTAAACAAGCGGGTGCCCGTGAATCCGCCGGGCGAGGATCGGGAAGTCCTCGCGCACCTTCTCGACGTTGAGCGTCTTTGCCTCGATCATGCGGGCTGGGCCTCCTTCATCAGGTCGGCCACCGTGACCGATTCCAGCGTCGAGGTGATGGTTCCCTGCAGCCGCTCCCAGAAGGCGTGCGCCGAACAGGGCGTATCGGCGTGGGTGCATTCGCCGGGACCACCGCCTTCGGCCAGGCAGCTCACCGGCGCCAGCGAGCCCTCGAGATTGCGGACGATGTCCGCCATCGAGATGGTGGCGGGGCGGCGGGCGAGCGCGTAGCCACCCTTGACGCCCATGCGGCTGGTCACCAGGCCGGCGCGCCGAAGCTGGCCGGCGATCTGCTCCAGGTAGGAGGGCGGCAAGCCCTCCAGTTCGGCAAGCTCCGCCAGCGGGATGGGCCCCTGGCCGTAGCCACGCCCCAGGCGCACCATGACGCGGATCCCGTATTCGGACCGAGTGGAAAATCTCATAGATCTCCGACTGGAGTAGTCGGACATTTCGAGTATAGCCGAGCCGGCGGTGCGCCCGCCGAACGTTCCCGTAACGTATCGGCGTGACCCAGCTGGACAGGGGCTCCTTCCGTCACGCCATGAGCCACTTCGCCAGCGGCGTCACCATCATGACCACCACGGTGCCCGGTCAGTTGCACGGGATGACGGTCAGCGCCTTCGCCTCCCAGTCGCTGGACCCTCTGCTCATCCTGGTTTCGGTGGAGCGATCGACCACCATGCATCGGCTCGTGATGGCGAGCCGCGCCTTCGCCATCAACATCCTCGGCGAGCGGGGGGAGGGCACCGCCCGCTTCTTTGCGGACAACGCCCGGCTCGCTGGCCCGGAGTTCCAGGAAGGCGCCTATCAGCTAGGCGTCACCGGGTCACCGATCCTCGAGGAGGCGACCGCCTACCTCGAGGCAACCCTCGACGCAACGCTCGAGGCGGGTGATCACACGATCATGGTCGGCCGGGTGGTGGCGCTCAACGTGGTGCGCGACGCGGCACCGCTGATCTACTACCGAAGCGGCTACCGCAGCCTGACCTAGTCTTCCAGCAGCTCCGTCAGCTTTCCCTGGAACGCCGCCAGTCGCTGGTGGGCATCCAGCACTTCATCGTGAGTGAGCGGATCGCCGTCGATCTCATCGGCGTCGCGCGGTGAGGGAGCGGAAACCCGAGTGACTTCTTCGACCGCGTTGACGATCGAGCCGGCGAACTCGACGTGGAGGAAGAACGAGTCACGGCAGCGGCCGCAGGTGACCTGCACGATCAGCTTGTTGTTATGGTTGCCGATCTTGCGGAGCTGCGAGCCTTTATGGTTACTGCCGCACACCCGGCAGCGATAATTCCGTGCCTGGGACCGCAGGAACTCCAGGATGGGGTCTTCCATCGTCGCTGCGCCCAGTATAAGCGGGGGAATGGCGCATCATTGATGGCGGAATCGTGGCGAAACCACTCATTCTGCTGACCAACGACGACGGCATCTACGCGCAGGGAATCCTGGCCGCCTGGCAGGAGCTGCGCAAGATCGGCGATGTCGAAGTGGTCGCGCCGGACGCCGAGCGCAGCGCCGTCGGGCACGCGATCACCCTGCTGCTTCCGCTGCGCGCCAAGGAGGTCGTGCGACGAAACGTCCGCTTCGGCTACGCGGTCAACGGCATGCCGGCCGACTGCGTGAAGATCGCGGTCAAGGCGATCCTGCCGCGCCCGCCCGACCTGGTCGTCTCCGGCATCAACCTGGGCTCGAACACTGGCACCAACGTCATCTATTCCGGCACCGTCAGCGCGGCGACCGAGGCACGCATTCTCGGGATCCCGTCGATCGCGGTGTCGCTCGCCACCTTCACCCACCCCGATTTCGCTTACGCGGCACGCTTCACCCGCAAGCTCGCGCTCGCCGTGATGGCCAAGGGGTTGCCCGACAAGACGCTGTTGAACGTGAACGTGCCGAACATTCCGGAAGACAAGATCAAGGGCGTCGCCATCACGCGACAGGGCGACTCACGCGTCGAGGAGCGCTTCGAGAAGCGCACCGACCCGCGTAACCAGACCTACTACTGGCTGGACGGCACCTTTAAGATCCAGGAGCCTGAGGAGCACGCGGACGCCAAGATGGTGAGTGAGGGGTACGTGTCGATCACGCCCGTGCAATACGACCTGACCGCCTACCCCGCGATCGATATTCTGGAGCACTGGAACCTCCAGCCTTAACGAACCGGATTCCTCAGCACCCCGATCCGCTCGACTTCCGCCGCCATCACGTCGCCCGGCTTCAGGTACTCCGGTGGTTTCCGGCCGTCGCCAACACCCTGCGGGGTCCCGGTCGAGATGCAGTCTCCGGGTTCGAGCGTCATGCCCGCCGACAGATCGGCAATGATTCGCGCCACGGAGAAGATCATGTCGCCGGTATTGCTATCTTGCTTCGCGACCGCATTGACCGACAGCTGTAGACGGAGCCGTTGCGGATCGGGAATCTCATCGGCCGTCACGATCACCGGCCCCATCGGGCAGGTCCCATCCAGGCTCTTGCCCTTGAACCACTGGGACGTCCGGAATTGGAGGTCGCGCGCCGATACGTCGTTGAAGACGGTGTAGCCAAAGACGTGGTCGAGCGCCCGCGCCTGCTCGATGTCCCGGCCGCCCACTCCGACAACAACCCCTAACTCCACCTCCCAGTCGAAGCGGGTGGTCAGCCCCTGCGGGTAGGGAATCGGCTCGTCCGGGCCGATGACGGTCGTCGGCGGCTTGGTGAAGTAGATGGGGGTCGTTGGGGGTGGGTTTCCGGACTCAGCGGCGTGAGCCGCATAGTTCTGGCCAAGACAAAAGATGTTCTTCTTCGGCCGGACGATGGGCGCGTGGCGCCGCACCCGGTCGCCGGGATAGGCCAGCCCCGCCTCGGCGTCCTGCGCCAGGTCATGGGTCGGAAGCTCGGCGGCAAAGCGCGCACACAGTTCGGTGGCGTGTCGCCAGGCGTCGGGACCGGCGTCGATCAGTCCGAGTATGTCCGCCGGCAGCCGCAGGCCGTCATGCAGGTGTGAGTAGCGGGCCAGATCGAGGACCGCGCCGCCGCACTCCGCCCCCAGCCGCGGTGCACCCGGCTCGGCCGAGTACGTACAGAGCCTCAAGCCACCACCAGGCCGTAGGCGAGCGCCACGCACCCCAGCTTACGTGAGTCTCAATAGACCTGATAACCACAGGGCCTTGACACCGCTTGTATTGCAAGATCACTATTGAGCGGTTCGGATTTACAGGGCTTTAACCACGCGTTAGCTTTCCTTGGGGAGGGAACAAGCCAGAAGCCCCGGCACGGCGGTCCAATGCTGTCGTCTTCTCTGTATTGACCAGGAGGAAAGGATGAAGCTTCGATTAGTCCGCTTGCTTGCGCCGCTCGGTGTCGCCAGCGTCCTGCTCT
>VBFF01000048.1:0-17684 GCA_005889285.1 Chloroflexota bacterium | reverse complement strand
CAGGCGACGGTCCCCGGAATCGACGATGAGATGAACGACATCCAGAGCCGGCTGCTCTCCGGTTTCGCCGAGATGGAGCTCAATTCCAAACACAACGGCGAGGGCACCAAGCCAACCGGGTACTTTACGCGCGGCAGTGACAGCTGTCCGACCAATCAGTCGTCCAACATCAAAGTCAACCAGAACTGTTTGAACCTGACCGATCCTGATCTCCAGGGACGCGGCCAGTCGCAAAACGAAGAGTCGATCGCGGCCGACCCGAACCAGCCCAATCACATCATCGCCAGCTACAACGACTACCGGCGGGGTGACGGGACATGTGGCGTCTCCTACAGCCTCGACAAGGGCCGCACCTGGAACGATGCCACCACGCCCAACAGCT
The DNA here is from genome assembly GCA_005889285.1 of Chloroflexota bacterium. Classification (GTDB taxonomy): domain Bacteria; phylum Chloroflexota; class Dormibacteria; order CF-121; family CF-121; genus CF-13. The sequence goes on along the minus strand of VBFF01000048.1, from coordinate 17,302 downwards.
TCACCCGCAACCCGGTCAGCACAGGCAACACATTCCCTCGCGAGTACTGGCAGGCGGGCGGTGATACGTCCGTCGGCTGGGATAGCAAGGGCAACGCCTATCTGTCGTGCCAGTTGTTCAAGCGCGGGCCCGCCACGGCCGGCGATCCCGATCGGGCGAGCGGCTTCTTTGTCTTCCGCTCGACGCAGAACAACGGCGCGTCGTACAACTTCCCGGGCCGGCCGGTGTTCCAAACCGGTCGCCAGACAACGTTCCTCCCCCTCGAAGACAAGCAGTTCATGGGAATCGACAACAACGCTGCCAGGTGCGCCAGCAACCGCCACGCCCGGTGCGAGCTGCACGCCATTCCAGGATCGGATCTATGTCACCTGGACGGAGTTCGCCCCCAACGGGACGGCCTTCATCTACGAGGCCTACTCGTCGGACTACGGGGAGCACTTCAGCGCCCGGCACCTGGTCAGCGTCAACAACCCCCTTTGCCCCAACGCCTACGGCATTTCGGCGGCAGGCACCTGCAATGAGAACCAGTTCTCGCAGCCGTTCGTGGGACCCGACGGCGTCCTCTACGTGATCTTCAACAACTTCAACAACGCCGAGACCGTCAGCGGGCCCGACAACCGCAACCAGATTCTCATGGCACGGTCGCTCGACGGCGGTCAGACCTTCACCGGCCTGGTCAAGGTGAGCGACTACTATGACCTGCCCGATTGCGCCGCCTACCAGCAGGGGCACGACATCGGACGCGCATGCGTGCCGGAGAAGAATGCGACGGCAAATTCCATCTTCCGGGCCACCAACTACGGGTCTGGCGCCGTCAATCCGACCAACCCGATGCAGGTCGTCGTCACTTTCGGTTCCTACATCAACCAGCATTCAAAGGAATCAAATGGTTGCACGCCGACCGGCACCAGCCCCGCCACGGGCCAGGATCTCTACACCGGTGTCAAGACGGTTGGAGCCTGCAACAACGACATCCTGATCAGCGTCTCCAACGACGGCGGCCTGAGCTTTACCGGGACAACAACGGATCCCCGACAGCTCACCAGCGTCAACACGGATGCCGGTCAGGCAACGACCGACCAGTGGTGGCAGTGGATCGCCTTCACCAAGAACGGAAAGCTGGCCACCTCGTACTACGATCGGCAGTACGGCACCGACGAGCTGACGGGCTTCTCGGACGTCAGTCTTTCGGGAACGGGGAACGCGAACGGGACCAGCTTCGGTGTGAGCCGCGCCAGCAGCGGATCGATGCCGGTGCCAACTCAGTTCCCGGAGAGCAACGGGTTTAGCGCATTCTGGGGCGACTACACGGGCCTGACGGCAGCGGATAACGCCTATCCATTCTGGTCAGATACCCGCGATCCCGACCTGTTCGTCTGCGCGGACAGCGCCGGCAACGTCACCTTGCCTCCGTCCGTTTGCGGTGGTACGAACACCTCAGGCGCAACGCTCAACGACCAAAACGCCTATACGGCCGCGCTCGCGGTACCGTCGAAGTAACGCCGACGCCAAAAGAGAGAGGGCGCCGAAGCGGCGCCCTCTTTTTTGAACCCACAGTTGTGCTGGCCTACTCCGGCGCGCACATCGGCCGCCCTTTCCCCGAGCCGGCATCCGAACCACAGCCTGTCCGGTCGCCGGGCGGAACGACATTCGCGGCTGGCGGGACGGTTTGCGCGATCGCGGGTGCCGTCACCGCCTTGGCGGCGGTCCGATCGCCTGAATCCGGCTGGCGGCTCGTGACGTCCGACGCGGTGGCGGCAGCATTGGCGGCGCTGACCTGGACCTGGTCGCCACCGATCGCGCCCTGACGTACGCCCGCTGAACCGGTCGAGCCGGACGCCGTGCCGCATGCCGCCATGAGAAGAGCAAGGGCGACCATCGGGATGACGAACCTATTCATTGCACTCTCTATAACGCAAAGACCGCACCGGACTCACGGAGTGGACGGAGCGTTACCTGGCGCCGCCCCGGACCTGTGCCGTCAATCTCCCAGCAAGCGGCTCGAATCCGCAGGCGTCTCGCAACGCCCGCTCGATATAGACCTTTGTCATCCGCTTGCGCCAGTAATGACTGAGGTCCGTGTTGTCGAGCGGCCGCGAGGGTTTGTCAGCTGCCTGGGCGACCTCCGTGATCAGGTCCTCGGTCGGGCGGGTGCCCTGCAGTGGCGCGAGGAACGAGGTGATATCGACGGGGTGCGAACCCACGGCGCCCAGCGCACCACGAGCCGCGCGCACCGCGCCCTCATCCCAGGTGATCGCGACTGCCACGCCGAGGATCGGAAAGTCAAAGGCCGGCCGGCGGCGGAGTTTCCAGTAGGCGCTCGTCATCCGGCCGCGAGAGGCGGGGAGGTGCACCGCGGTGATGACCTCGTCGGCTCGCTTGGTCGTGTACGCGATCCCATCGTCCCGGTAGAGCGCAGCGGCCGCCAGGCGGCGCGTACCCTCCATACCCTGGAGGGTGACCTCGGCGTTGAGGGCCAGTGCCGCCGGCGCGCTGTCCGACGATGACACCGCCCAGCAGCGCGGCGAGCTGCGCGCCACCAGGCAAATGTCGCCATCCTTCTTCAGGCAGAAGCCAACCGCCTTCCGCCAGGAATACGTCTGGTTGTAGTAGTTGCAGCGCGGGTCGACCAGCAGGTTGCCGCCGAGCGTCCCCATGGTGCGGACCTGGGGTGTGGAAACGGATCCGCACGCCTGGCCCAGGGCGCGGAAGGGACCCGCAAGCGCCTCGTGCTGCGCGAGCTCATCGAGCGTGGCACCGGCGCCGATGGTTACACCGCGGCTGGCGTCGCCCTCGATCCGCCGTGTATCCGGCAGCACGTTGAGGCTGATCAATGCGGTGGCATCGAACTGGCGGCGTTTTAGGTTGGGCACCAGGTCGGTCCCGCCGGCGATGAACATGGCGCCCGGGTTTTTCGCGGCCAGCTCCGTCGCCTCCGCGATGGATCGCGGACGCAGGTAGTCGAGTCGTGGCAGGCGCAGCACCTACTTGCCCTTCCACTCCTCGGGGATCTCGGCCTTGATCAGCGGCGGGAACTCGAAGGCGGGCGTCGACGCCGGCCCGACCCGCTTGCTCCTGTCCGCCATCGCCTTGAGGACCTTGTCGGGCGTGATCGGGATCTCGTCGATGCGGACGCCCAGCGCGTTGTAGACGGCGTTCGCCACCGCCGGGATGACTGGCAGCAGCGGACCCTGTCCCGCCTCCTTGGCCCCGAAGGGTCCTTCGCGATCGATCGTCTCGACCAGGTAGGTGTGCATCACCGGCGCCTCGAGCGCGGTCGGACTCTTGTACTCGAGCAGCGAGGGGAACTTGTGCAACCCGAGGCGGAACGTCTGCTCCTCCATCAGCGCTTCCCCCAGCGCCATGTAGACGCTCCCCTCGACCTGGCCTTCGACCAGCACCGGGTTGATGGCGCGCCCGATATCGTGGGCGATCCAGACCTCGGGGACGCGGACCTCGCCGGTGCTGACATCGCAGTCGACTTCGACGACCGCCGCGGAGAACGAGTAGGCCGGGCTGGGACCGACACCCGATCCCTTGTAGGGGCCGGCAAGCTTGGGCGGGGTGTAACTGCCGGTGGCGGTGACCACACCGCCCCCTGCCTCGACGAGCTGGACCGCCTGCGTGAAGGACACGCCTTCCTCCGGTCGGTTTCGGCGAACGATCCGGCGGTCGCGAGCGACCAGGTCGTCCACATCGCATGGCAGCGCCCTCGCCACCGCTTCGAAGAGTTGAGCTCGCACCTTCTCGGCCGCCGCCTTGGCGGCGTTGCCGGCCATGAAGGTGACCCGCGACGAGTAGCTCCCCAGGTCGATCGGCGTCAGGTCGGTGTCGGCAGTGGTGAGCTGGATGTCCTCCAGCGCCACCCCGAGAACCTCGGCGACGATCGCGGCCAGGATGTGGTCGGACCCCTGGCCGATGTCGATCGCGCCGCAGAGCAAGGCCACGCCACCGTTGCGGTCCAGCTTGAGTTGAACCTCGGAGTGTGGCATGTCGTTCCAGTAGATGGCGGTTCCGGCCCCGCTCAGGTACGAGCTCACCGCGAAGCCGAGACCGCGGCCGCGTGGCATGGAGCGACGCCGCTCGAGGAATCCCGAACCTTCGACAACCTTATTAATGCAGGCCTCAAGCCCGCAGCTGGTGATGCGCAGCCAGTTGACCGTGCGCGAGTCCGGACGAGGCAGGTTGCGCAGCCGCAGCTCGACCGGATCGAGACCGAGCTCTTCCGCAACCTTGTCGAAATGCGTCTCCAGGGCAAAGCGGGGCTGCGGGGTGCCATGGCCTCGCTTGGGCCCACAGGGCGGCTTATTCGTGAACACCCGGAGGGCTTCGAATCGATAGCGGGGGATCGCGTAGGTGGTCGCCTGCAGGGCGCCGGTGTAGTAGGTGCTGGCCACGCCGTAGCTCCCATAGCCGCCGCCATCGAGGAAGCTGCGAAACTGCATGGCCGTGATGCGGCCGTCTCTCGTGAGACCCGTCTTGACCCTCATCAGCACGGGGTGGCGTCCGCGGTGTGCGTAGAAGACCTCCTCGCGGGTGAGCGTGATCTTCACCGGCCGCCCGGTGACGATGGCGAGCCGGGCGGCCACCAGCTCGTGCGAGAAGATGTCGCTTTTGCCCCCGAAGCCGCCGCCGTTCGGCGTCGCGATCACGCGGATACGGCTCATCGGCAGCTCGAGCACCTTGCCCAGGGCGCGGTGCACGTAATGCGGGGTTTGCGACGACGTCCAGAGCGTGAGCTTGCCGTCCGCCCCGTATTGGGCGAGAGCCGCGTGCTGCTCCATCGGCAGATGCGTGTTGCCTTCGAAGAAGACGACATCTTCGCGGACGTGCTGCGCCGCGCGCATGGCCTCGTCGGTGTCGCCGAACTCAAGCGCCACCGCCTTGTGCACATTCGAGGCGCCGTGGATGGGCTCGGCATCGGCGGCAATCGCCTGCTCGATCGACATGATGGGCGGAAGCTGAGTGAATTCCACTTCGATCAGGTCGAGCGCCTCGTCGGCAATCCACTCGTCGGTGGCCGCCACCGCCGCAACCGGATCGCCGACATAGCGGACCTTTTCGCGCGCGAGTGCCTCCTCGTCCTGGCTCACCGGCAGGATGCCGAACTTGATGGGGAGGTCGTCGCCGGTCAGCACCGCCAGCACACCGGGTAGCGCGCGAGCCCGGCTGGTGTCGACGCCCACGATCCGTGCGTGTGGGTGCGGGCTGCGGAGGATCCGCCCGAAGAGCATCCGGGGCAGGGCGAGGTCATCGGCAAACCTCGTTTGCCCGCTCACCTTGGCGAAGGCGTCAGGCTTGGTCAACGACTTGCCGACGATAGCGAGCTCGTCAGCCATGGCGCCTGCCTCTCGACGCCGCCAGCTCGACGGCCTCGAAGATCTTGAGGTAACCAGTACAGCGGCAGAGCACGCCGGAAAGCGCTTCCTTGATCGCGTCGCGCGTTGGGTGCGGGTCACGGTCGAGCAGCGCCCTGGCGGTGAGCAGCATCGCCGGCGTGCAATACCCACATTGCGCGGCCCCCAATTCGGCAAACGCGACCTGGAGAGGATCCGGGTCACTCCCATGCGCCATCCCTTCGACCGTCGTGATCTCGCGCCCCTCGAGGTCGAGCGGCATGGCAAGGCAGGAGAGGTACGGCCGGCCGTCGACGAGCACACCGCAGGTGGAGCACTCACCCAGCTCGCAGCCGTGCTTGGTGCCTGTCAGTCCCAGGTCCTCGCGCAGGACTTCCAGCAACGTTTTGTAGGGCGCCACCATGACGGCCATCTCTTCGCCGTTGACGCGCAGGCGCACGGCGACCCGGTCCGCGATCGGCACGCTCCTACTGTACGAACTTAGATGAGGAGGCGCGGCAGCTGGATGTCGACCTGGCGGGGGCGGGCCGGTTCCGGCGGCTCGACCATGGCGGTGCGGACGCACTCCTGCGGGGAGACCTCGGGCCGCAATCCGCTGAAGATCGGGAAGCGCAACTGCCCGTTGCGGTCCCATTCACTGAACTTGACGGCCACGACGATACGAGGCTCGATCCAGCAGATCCGGTCATCCGACCAGCGAGGGTCATCGGGGGGCGACGCGCCGGGGAGGCCGTCGAGCATCTTTCGTATACGCCGCGACGCGTCCGTATCGAAGCCACCCACGACCCGGCCCGCCGGCTGGAAGTGCCGGCCGTCGTAGGCGGCCACGATCAGTGCCTCCAACAGGTGCTCGCCCGCCTCCGGAATGAAGCCGACGACGGCAAAGTCCTGGCGTCGGGCGGCTTCGATCAGGAGCCAGTCCGGGTGGCGCTGACCAGCGCGGTAGGGACTGTCGAAGCGCTTGGCGACCACGCCGCCCAGCCCGTTCTCCTTGGCCGCCTCGAAGAAGGCGAGGCCGTCCTTCGCAACTGGCTCGACGACGTAGATGCGCCCGCTCGAGGCAATCGACTGATACACCTTCGGCCGGCGACGGACCAATGGTTCCTTCATGAGCGACTTGCCGCGCATGTAGAGCAGGTCATAGACGACATACGTTGCCGGGTGCGCGGCGGCCGCGCGGGCGATGGTTTCGGGACGCAGCGCCTGCTGACGCGCCTCGAGCGCCACGCCGTCGGGGCGGCCGGCGGCGTCCGTCACGATCAGTTCGCCATCGACGATCGTTTCCGGCGGCGCCAGTGCGGCGAGCGCCTGGACTTCTGGATAGCGGCCGGTGAGGTCGCGGAGGTCGCGGCCCCAGAGTCGAACCTGCCCCCCATCGATCGACGCCAAAGCCCGAACGCCATCCCAGGACACTTCGAACGCGTAGTCCTGAGAGTCGAAGGGCCCGGCGGCCGGCATGGGGAGCATGGGGCGCAACCGATCCGGCAGGGCGCGCTGGAAAGGCAAGTCGAGCTCAACCGTTTGGGACCGCGCCGGCACTCTAGCGGACTGTACTACGCCAGGTCAGGCCGTGCGACGTCGCGCGGCCGGACGGGCCGCTGAAGTTTTCGCCGCCACCTTGACCTTGGCCGCGCGACTCGCGGCAGGCTTCTCGGCCGGCTTCTTCTTCCCCTGCTTGGTCGCCTCCACCGATGCTTTCAGCGCCGCCATCAGATCCATGACGCGGGGCTCCTGCGCGGCGGCCGGGGCTACCACCTTGAGGCCCTTCATCTTTTGATCGACGATCTGCTGGAAGGCGGCCTTGTAGTCATCGGTGTAGCGCTCCGGCTGGAACGTGTCCGTCAGGTTATCGATCAGCGAGGTCGCCATCTTGACCTCTTTGTCGCTGATCTTGACGTTCTGCGGGAGGTTCAGTTCCTCGGTGGATCGGATCTCGTCCGGCCAATTCAGCGTGTTGCAGAGGAGCGTATTGCCCTCGACCTGGATCAGGGACAGATGCTCGCGGTCGCGCAAGGCAATCTTCGCGACGGCCACCTTATTCGTGTCTTCGAGGGCGCGCTTGAGCAGGTAGAAGGGCTTGACCCCGACATCCTCGGGCTCCAGGTAGTAAGCCGATTTGATGTACAGGCCAAGCGGCACTTCGGTACGCTCGACGAATTCGACGATGTCGATCGTCCTGGTGGTCTTGAGCGGGAGCTTATCGAGGTCCTCCTCGTCGATCAAGACGAACTGATTCTTTCCGACCTCGTAGCCCTTGAGCACCTCGTTGAACGCCACCACGTGGTCATCGGTCGGGCAATGCCGCTGCTGTTTGATGGGGAGCTGGCAATGGGGGCACAGCTGTCGGAAGGACACGGCGCTGTGTGCCTCGGTGGCGAGGTACATGCGGACCGGGATCGCCACCATCCCGAAGCTGATCGCGCCCCGCCACATGGACCGGGCCATTTAACTGGTCTCCTTTTCGCTGGGTTGCCCGGATTATACGGCGGGACGCCGAAAAGATGTTCGGATTGCCGTCTCCAGCCGCTGCGCGTAAAACGGCCCCAGCGATTCGTGCTTGAAGTAGGCGTAGACGTCACGGCCACCCGTCAGGTACCCGGCAATCCGCCGCACCCAGGCGGCGCGCCGCTGCGGGGAGTAGGTGTCGCGGCGCAGGCGCAGGTAGATGAACGCACCACGCCCGACCGGCCCGGGCTCTTCCTCCCCATCGCCATGGACGAGCGAAGCCCCCAATCGCTCCAGCAGGTCAGCGACCTGCGGTGTGTGCCAGGAGCGGTGGCGGAACTGGAAAGCGACGCGCCAATGGGACGGGAGCAGAGCCATGATCCGTTCGATCCGACCGTCATCGAAGGGCGCGGTCGGTGGCAGCTGAAAGAGGACGGGGCCTAACCGATCCCCAAAGGCCCTGGCCTCCTCCGCCAGCATCCGGACCGCCTCCTCCAGATTGGGCATGCGGCGGTTGTGCGTGATGCGCCGGTGGGCCTTGACCGCGAAGCGGAAGTCCGGCGGGACGCGTGCCACCCAGCTGGCGATGACCCCTTCCGGCTGCGTCCGATAGAAAGTGGTGTTGACCTCGACCGTTGGGAGGTGCTGGGCGTAGTAGCCCAGCATGTCCGCCGACTTGATGCGGCGTGGATAGAACCGTCCTCGCCAGCCTGCATAGGAAAACCCCGACGTGCCGACGAAGAACTGGGGCACGTCCCCGTATTAGAGGTTGGGGACGCCCTTGATCAGGCCCATGAACTCGGCGCGGGTCTTCGGATCGGTCTGGAAGATGCCCAGCACGCAGCTCGTGAAGACCCGGCTGTTCTGCTTCTCCACGCCGCGCATCTTCATGCACAGGTGATCGGCCTCGATGACCACGCCTACGCCCACTGGTTCCAGGTACTTCTGCAGGCACTCGGCGATCTGGCGTGTCATCCGCTCCTGAACCTGGAGCCGCCGGCTGTAGAGCTCCACCAGCCGGGGCATTTTGCTGAGACCGACCAGCCGCCCCCTGGGGATGTAGCCGATATGCACGCGGCCGTAAAACGGCAGCAGATGATGCTCGCAGAGGGAGTACATCTCGATGTCCTTGACGACCACCATGTCCTTATAGGTTTCGGTGAAGGTGGCGCCGCCGAAGACATCCTCCAGTGTCATGCGGTAGCCACGGGTAAGGAACTCGAGGCTTTCCTTGACCCGCTCGGGGGTGTCCCGAAGCCCTTCGCGCGACGGATCCTCGCCGAGCAGCACCAGCTGGTGGCGGATCAGCGCCTCCATGGAAACGACGTCGCTCGGGTGGTCGGCGGCTTGCGCCATGGCTCCATTATGCGGAGCGAGGGGTTGCCCCTAGCTGATGACGTTCATCGGGTCCTGCGGAAACTCGCGCAGATAGGCCTGCATCGCCACCCAGAGCGCCTTGACGGATATCGTCTGGAAGTCCGGACCGCGGTAGCCGGCCAGCGGCGACGGCGTCTCGGCATAGGTCACCGTGTCGAGCGCGGGATCGTCGTGACTGAAGTCGAAGGCGAAGATCGTGATCATGTGGGTCGCGTTCCAACGGTTCCACCCCGGCATCGTCCGAGTCATCGTCTGCACCATGACGGGCGCTCCATGGCCGAAGGTCGCGATGGTCTGCTGGTCGACGATGTCGCCCACGATGCGGGCCTTGACCTCGTCGAGCGTCACAACGTGCTCCGCCTTGTAGCGGGGTTGCCCAAGCGCCGGGACCACCACCGGGTTGAGGAAGCCGTTGATCGCCGTGGTTGCGTTGGCGCCAAATTCGCCGCTGCTCGGGTTCAGCTTCGATGCCCTGGCGACGGCCTCGATGTCCGGCACGTCGGTCATCCACGCCGAGAGCAGGACCTGGGTCGCCCCGGCGCCGCAATAGTTGCGGTGGGCCCAGTCCGGCGGCTCGTGGAAGCCGCGAACTTCGACCGCCCCCTGGCCGGGCGAGACCTGGCCGACTGTCAGGGACGGCTGCGGCTGGGGCGTCTCGGTCGGCGCGGGCGACGGCTTGGTGAAGTTGTAGGCGAGCGCGACCGGCCCGATGGGTCGTGTATTGACCTGCGCACCGAAACAGGACGGCAGAAGCGCGGCGAATGCCATCGCCAGCGCAATTTTTATTACTCCCTGTGACATTCCTGTCTCATCCTATCAGTGACGGTATCAGCTGGCCAGACCCTGCGGCCGGTTGTTACAACGGCGCCGGCGGCCGCCAGGTTATGGCCGGGACAGTATGCCATGGGCGGGTCGTTCAGCTTGGAACCTGATATCCTTCCTATCAGGTAATATGAGGACGAAAAAGGCGTCATCCATCGAGCCGGCGACGGGCAAGGGCTTCGTCGGCTTCCTGCAACGGCTCGGCCCGGGGCTGATCACCGGCGCCAGCGACGACGATCCCAGCGGCATCGGCACCTACTCCCAGGTCGGGAGCCAGTTTGGGTACGGGCTGCTCTGGCTGGCGCTCTTCACCTTTCCGCTGATGAGCGCGGTGCAGGAGCTGTGCGCGCGGATCGCGCTTCAGACCGGCGTCGGGTTGGGAGCGAGCCTGCGTCGCAAATTCCCGCGCTGGCTGGTCGGCATCGCCATTCTCGGACTGCTCGCCGCCAACACGTTCAATGTCGGCGCCGACCTGGGGGCGGTGGCCGCGGCCGGTTCGCTGTTGTCGCGTGGGGCTGTTCGGGCGCTCTGGCTGGTCGTCCCGGTGGCGCTCCTCATCATCCTGCTCCAGGTCTTTGCCACCTATGCCGCGATCTTCAAGATTTTCAAGTGGTTGACCCTAGCTTTGTTCGCCTATGTCATCACCGCCTTCTTCGCCCATCCCGCGCTGCTCGAGGTGCTCAGGGCGACCGTCATCCCGCACGTCGAATTCTCGAAGGATTTCGTCATGGCTCTGGTGGCGGTGCTCGGCACCACCATCTCGCCATACCTCTTCTTCTGGCAAGCGTCCTCCGAGGTCGACGAGTTGGCGGCGGCCGGCGCCACCAACCCCCAGGCCGGCCGTCACGGGCTGCGGCTCTCCGAGCTTCGCGCCGCCCGAACCGACGTCGTGATCGGAATGGCGTTTTCCAACCTCGTGATGTACTTCATCATTCTCACCTCCGCGGCGGTGTTGCACGCGCACGGCAAGACGGGCGTCCAGACCGCCGCTGAGGCCGCTGCGGCGCTGGCCCCTGTCGCCGGACCGTTTGCCTTCATCGTCTTCTCGGTTGGCCTCATCGGCGCCGGCCTGCTCGCCATCCCGATCCTGACCGGTTCCGCCACCTACGCGATCAAGGAGTTCCTCGGCTTGCCGGGAAGCCTGGCCAGCAAGCCGCAGCAGCGACCGGCCTTCTACATCATCCTCACGCTGGCCACCATGGCGGGCGTCGTGATGAATTTCATGCACCTCGACCCAATCCGCGCGCTCTTCCTTGCGGCCGTCATCAATGGCGTCGTCGCGCCTCCGCTCCTGCTGTTGATCGTGCTTCTGGGAAGAGACCCCGCCGTCATGAAGCGCTATGTGAGTGGCACGCTCAGCGTCGCACTGACTGCGGTCGCCACGGCGTTCATGGCCGCCGCCGCCATCGCGATGTTGGCGACGATGTTTACCGGCGGCTGACGGGCGCGTTCGGCGGATTCTTAGGCCATTCTCATGTGTTCGTGCTTAGATGGTGGCGAGCATGGCCGAGCAACCGCATGTCCTCGTGGTCGACGATGACGCGAAGATCGCGGCGGCGCTGCGCCGTGCCCTGATCTACGAGGGCTACCAGGTGGAGGTCGCGCCGGACGGCCAGATCGCCCTCAACCGCGCCCGCGAGCGCATGCCCGATCTCGCCATCCTGGACATCATGATGCCGGGCATGGACGGGCTCGAGGTGACCCGGCGCCTGCGCGCGGAGGGCGATGTGCCGATCCTGCTGCTCACCGCCAAGGACGGCACGGCGGACCGTGTCAAAGGACTCGACCAGGGCGCTGACGACTATCTGGTCAAGCCGTTCGCTTACGAGGAGTTGCTCGCCCGGGTGCGCGCGCTCCTTCGGCGCCGGGCTCCGCGCGCCCGCCGCACCTTGCGCTACGCCGATGTCGTGATGGACCTCGCGACGCGCGAGGTTCGCCGTGCCGACCAGTTGATCGCCACGACGGCCAAGGAGTTCGACCTACTGCAACACTTCATGCGAAATCCCGGCCAGGTGTTGCGCCGCGAGCAATTGCTCGATGCCGTCTGGGGTTTCGACTTTGGGGCGAGTAGTAACGTGGTCGACGTGTACGTCGGCTACCTGCGTCAAAAGCTCGAGCAGGGCGGACGCCCCCGCCTGCTGCAGACCGTGCGCGGGGTTGGGTACATATTGAAGGAGGAATGAACGCCACTCTCGGAGATCGGGCGCCGATCACCGAACGCGGGTCCTTTCTCCGACGATCGTCCGGCCGGGTATCGAGCTGGCTCAGCGAGCGAACTCGGGCGCGCCGGAAAATTCCCATTCGCGGGCGCATTGCGCTCTTCGCCGGTGTTGTCGCGCTGGCCGTCGTGACCTTCAGCTCCCTGGTGTACATTCTCGTCGAAGGCAACCTGTATCGAGCGCAAGATGCGGCGCTGAGCACACGCGGCGACGATGTCATGCGCCAGCTTGTCACCCGAAGAGGCTTCCAATTCAGTCCGTTTGACCTGCCGATCGATATCGCCAAGAGTTCGGACGTCTTCGTGGAGATCACGCTTTTCGACCAGAACCGGGTGGTTTCCACCGGCAAGATCAACGGCGCGGACCCCGTGTTGCCGGCCAGCGTGCTCCAATCCGCGCCGTTTGACCGCGGAATCATCACCAACGCCAGAGCCGATAATGGCCCATTGATGCGCGTCTATGTGCGACAGCTTGCCTCTCCGACCGGGCCCGCCGGCTATCTCGTCGTTGGGCAATCCCTGGCCGGCATCGAGGGTGAGCTGGCCGGTCTCCGCCTCTTTCTCGCGGCGGGTGGACTGCTGACCTTGCTCGCCGCTGGGGCCGCCAGCTGGTGGCTGGCCGGCCGCGCCCTGCGTCCCCTGGACGCGATGGCGAACACCGCGGAAGACATCGGTCGGACCCAGGACCTCAGCCGACGGCTGCCAGAGAGTGCGCCCGACGACGAGGTGGGCCGGCTGCAGCGCAGCTTCAACCAGATGCTGCGGCAGCTGGAGGATGCATACCACCGGCTTCAGTCGGCGCTCATCGCGCAGCGTCGCTTCGTGGCGGACGCGTCCCATGAGCTGCGGACCCCATTGACAACGATCCGTGGCAATGTCGGCCTGCTGCTCAAGCGACAGGACATCGCAACGGATGACCGCCTCGCCGCCCTCAATGACATCGCGGGCGAGAGTGAGCGGATGAGTCGCATGGTGCAGGACTTGCTGACGCTCGCGCGCGCCGACGCCGGTTATCACCTGGACAAGGCGCCGATCGATCTACTTCCCATCATGCAGGATGTCACCCGGCAGGCGCAGACGCTGCAACCGCTGCGTCGCATCGAGCTGCTCGACGGTTTGCCGCTGCCGGTCCAGGGCAACGCCGACGCGATCAAGCAGCTGCTGTGGATCCTGATCGATAACGCCTTCAAGCACACGCACGAGGGCGGCCGGATCCAGCTGCGGCTGGATAACGGTCACCAGGTGGCGCGGCTGATGGTTGCCGATGACGGTCCGGGTATCCCCGCGGAAGATCTGGAGCGCGTCTTCGAGCGCTTCTACCAATCGGACGCAGCGCGATCGGGCGAAGGGACCGGGCTGGGCCTGGCGATCGCGCGGTGGATTGCGAAAGAGCACGGGGGGCAGGTGACCGCCGCCAACAATCCCCGCGGCGGGGCGGCCTTCACGGTCGAGCTGCCAATAACGCCTCAAACGCTCGCATCGCACTAAAGCGCGGCTCGCGTGGGCCGGCGGGCCCGCCAAAAGTCTTAGCGAGCTCTTAGGCGCCTTTCACAGGAGGCTCATCGCTCGCGCGCAGCATGGTTCTCGCACATGCGGGATCCGTTCGCGCCGGACTTCTTCGAGACTCCCGTCGCGCCCGAACCGCCGGCGCCCGTCGAACCCGTTCAACCCGTTCCCTCCTTTCCCCACCGTCCGGCGCGCAGCATGGCAGCCGCCATGCTCGCCGCCGGGCTGGTCGTCGGCAGTGTCGCCGGCGGCGCTGTCGGCGCCGTCCTCGTCAGCCATCGCAACACCGGCACCAGCCCCAACGCGGTCGCCACGGTGGCCCCCGGCGTTGGCGCACCCGCCGCGTCGCCGGGATCGTTCGCCGCCATCTACCAGCAAGCCAAGAACGGCGTGGTGACAATCAACGCCTCGACCAGCTCAGGCGGTCCGCGGTCCTTCAGCCAGGCGGAGGGCTCCGGGATCGTCGTCGACACCCAGGGCGACATCCTCACCAACGCGCACGTGATATCCGGTGCCAACCAGATCCGCGTGACCTTCAGCGACGGCCGCACAACGACCGGGCAGGTGAAGGGTGTCGACCAGAGCGCGGACCTCGCCGTGGTCAAAGTCTCGGTCTCAGCGGACCAGCTTCACCCGCTGCCCCTGGGCAACTCCGATAGCCTTCAGGTTGGCGACACCGCACTCGCCATCGGCTCGCCGTTCGGCCTGCAGGGCTCGTTCACGGCCGGCATCATCTCGGGCTTGAATCGCGGCACGACCGCTCCCAATGGACGGGCGCTCACCGGCATGATCCAGACCGACGCGCCGATCAACCCCGGGAACTCCGGTGGCGCGCTGCTCGATGGTCGTGGCCAGTTGATCGGCGTCAATGATTCGATCCAGAGCCCAGTCGAGGGGAACGTGGGCGTCGGCTTCGCCATCCCCGTCAATCGCGCCGCGTCCCTGTTGCCCTCGCTGGAGAAGGGCGTGGCCATCCAGCACCCCTGGCTGGGCATCAGCGGTCAGACGCTGACCGCCAGCACGGCGGACCAGCTTGGCCTGAGTGAGAAGTCGGGGGTGCTGGTCGTCCAGGTCGTACCGGGTGGGCCCTCGGCCAAGGCCGGCTTGCGGGCGGACGGGCAGGCCTCGGCCAACGATGACGTGATCACCGCCATTGACGGCCATTCGATCACGACCATCGAGGAACTCACGCAATACCTCGACACCAAGAACGTCGGCGATCGCGTCACCCTCTCGGTGACACGCAATGGACAGCACATTTCCATAGGAGTGACGCTGGGCAACTTCCAGGCCCAACCGTCAGCGACTCCGTAGGGGGCATTCAAAAATGATCGACACAAACGCGCCGGGAAAGGTCTGATGCGGCAAGCTCCCACGCTCAAACCATTGCCAGAGCTTCGGCGGCGCTTCTGGCTCACGGGCACGCGCGCCTGGCTGCTCGGTCTCGGCCTGATCGGGGTGCTTCTGAGTGGCCTCATCGCCCGCGACACCGTGTTCGCGCAACCCGCGGCCGCCACGATTCGCACCGCCACCGCCGACCGCGGCTCCGTGACCTCGGTTGTCAGCGGAACCGGCTCCCTCTTGCCGGTCGGCCGGATGAACGTGAATTTCAAACAGAGCGGGATCTTGACCGAGGTCGACGTCAAGGTCGGCGATAAGGTGACGACGGGCCAGGTGCTGGCGCGCATCGACTCGTCGACGCAGCAGGCCGCCCTCGCCCAGGCGCAGGCCTCGCTGGCCTCGGCCCAGGCCAATCTGCAGGCGACGCAGACGCCGCTCACCGCGGCGCAGGTCGCGCAACTGCAACATCAAGTCAGCAATGCGCAGCAAAATTACAACGACACGGTGGCCTCCGTGAACGCCACCAACCAGGCCGACGCCGCGACCGTCGCCAGTGACCAGGCGAAGGTCAACAGCGATTGCGGCATCGACCCGGCCTCGGTTGCCTGCTCGCAGGCGAAGGCGCAGTTGGCGAATGATCAGAGCAAGCAGCACATGGACGCGATCAGCGGCCAGTCCAGGATCAATTCGGCCTCGCAGCAGATCACCTCCTCGCGTGACAACCTGGCGGTGCAGACCCAGGTCAAGCCGAACGCGCTGGCGTCCGGCCAGGCGCAGGTGGCGGCCGCACAAGCCCAGGTGGCGGCGGCCCAGGTGTCGCTGAACCAAACGACCCTCATCGCGCCGACCTCCGGCGTGGTGATCAGCATCACCGGGGTCCCCGGAGAGACGGCAGGAGGCGGGACGGCGCAAGCACCCGGATCCCTCGCCCCGCAACCGTCCAGCAGCGGGTCCGGCGGTTCATCCGGCTTCATGGTGATCGACGACAACAGTAGCTTCGTCGCCGTGATGCCATTCGCCGAGACCGATTCCGCCCGGCTGGCCGCCAATCAGACGGTCGCCTTCACCTTCGACGCCATCCCGAATCTGACCATCTCCGGCCACGTGCTGAGCATCAGTCCCAGCGCCACGGTGGTCTCCAACGTCGTCGACTACTACGTCAGCTTCATCCTCAACCGTACCGATCCCCGCCTGCGCGAGGGGATGACCGCGAATGCGTCGGTCACCGTCGCCAATGCGGACAACGCCGTCCGCGTGCCCAACGCGGCGGTGCGAACCACGGGAGGAACCTCGATGGTGACCGTCCTCTCGAAAGGCCAGCAAGTCCCGACCGAGGTCATCACCGGCGTGGTCGGCGACACCTACACCGAGATCAAGGCCGGCCTCAACCAAGGTGACATCGTGGTGCTCCCGACCATCCGTACATCGGCCGGCACCACCACGAACGGCAACAACCTCGTCCGCGGCGGTGGCGGCGGCTTCGGCGGCGGAGGCGTCGTCCGGGGCGGCGGCGGGTGATCACCCTCGAGGGCATCACAAAGGTCTATCTCGCCGGTGAGGTCGAGGTAGCCGCCCTCAAGGGAATTTCCCTCCACATTCCGGAGGGCGAGTTCGTCGCCATCATGGGACCCTCGGGCTCCGGCAAGAGCACCCTGATGAACCTGATCGGCTGCCTCGATCAGCCGTCCTCCGGCCGCTACATTCTCGATGGCTACGACGTGTCGGCGCTAAGCGACGACCAGCTGGCCTGGATCCGAAATCGAAAGATCGGCTTTGTCTTCCAGTCGTACAACCTGATTCCCCGCGCCAGCGCGGTGCACAACGTCGAGATGCCGCTCATCTACGCGGGCGACAATCAGCAGCGCCGCGAACGGGCGATGGCGGCGCTCGAATCGGTCGGCCTCCTGCAGCGTGCCAGCCACCTCCCCAACGAGCTCTCAGGCGGCCAGCAGCAGCGCGTGGCGGTCGCCCGCGCCCTGGTTACGGATCCGGCGATCCTCCTTGCCGATGAGCCGACCGGCAACCTTGATAGCGAATCGAGCACCGAAATCATGAAGCTGCTTCGCGAGCTCAACCACCAGGGCCGGACCATCGTGCTGATCACGCACGAGCCGGACATCGCGGCCTTTGCCCAGCGCGTGGTGCGGCTGCGCGACGGCGTGATCGTGAGCGACGAACGCCAGGCGGTGGCGACGGAGATGGTGCGGTGAGCATCCTCGAAGGACTCCGCCTCGCG